>DATJWI010000052.1:0-17627 GCA_035501375.1 Solirubrobacteraceae bacterium | reverse complement strand
CCGGCATCGACGACGGTCCAGAGACGATCGAGGGCTCGCTGGCGCTGGCGCGCGCCGCAAGGGCCGCGGGGATCGAGACGATCGTGGCCACGCCTCACGTGAGCCGCGCCTACCCGAACGAGGCCGCGACGATCGGACGGCTGGTCGAGGAGATGGAAGCGCGATTCGCGGCCGAGGGGCTGTCGCTGGGGCTGCGGAGCGGCGCGGAGATCGCGATCGGGATGGTCGACGGCATCGCGCCGGAGGAACTCAGCGAACTCGCGCTGGGCGACGGGCCGTGGCTGCTGATCGAGTGCCCGTTCACGTCGCTGGCAAGCGGCGTCGACCTGCTGCTGTTGAGGCTGCAAAGCAAAGGCCACAAGGTGGTGCTCGCCCATCCCGAGCGATCGCCGTTCTTCCATCGCGAAACGAAGCTGCTGGGCTCGCTGGTGAAATCGGGCGTGCTGACCTCGATCACGGCCGGATCGTTGACAGGCCGTTTCGGCAAGCAGGTGCAGCGCTTCGGGCGGAGCCTGCTCGAAGAGGGACTCGTACACAACGTCGCCTCCGACGCCCACGACAGCTCGAACCGGCCTCCGGGGATCCGAGCGGAGTTGCAGGACAGCGGCTTCGGAGACCTCGTGGACTGGCTCGCCCAGGAGGTGCCGTCCGCGATTCTCGCCGGCGAAGCGATCCCGAAGCGTCCGGGCGCTGTCCCGGCGGGACGCAAGCCGGGCGTTTGGTGGCGCAGAGAACGCTGAGCTGGGCTGCGGCCCGGCGACGCCGGTCTCGCGGGCGGGCTCGTGCCAAGCGAGGGCCGAGCTGGCCGTGGCTAGAGCCGCATCCGCATCATGAGCGAGCGTTTGCCGGGAGCGCTGAACGCCATCTTCATCTGGGGTACAGGGGCAGGAGGGCGCCTGCTGGAGAACGTGAGGCGGCCGGCGCGCAGGCTCGCGACGACCGCGATCTTGGCGCCGAAGCCGAGGTGCTTGGGTAGCGTCAGCCGGCAGGTGAAGGTGCGGTGCGCCGAGATCTTGGCCAGGCAGGCGCCGAGCGGGCGGCGACCGGCATAGGCGCTGAGCTTGACGTGGCCGGACCGGCCGACCTTGGTGGTCATTACGAGCTTGCGTCCGAGCAAGATCGCTTCGGGACGGCAGACCGGAGCGCGGGCCGAGAGCCGGCAGTGGGACAGGGCCGCCGGGGCCGGTGCGGCGATCGGCGCGGGGCGGATCGAGATCGAGACCTGAGCCCGGGCGCCCTTGGAGGTCACGGCGGCGATCGTCGCGGTCCCGCCTCGGGGGGGCTCAGACGGGGCCGTGTAGAGGCCGCCCGGTGCGATCGAGCCCGCGCCGGCGCTCCAGGTCACGGTCGGGCTGTCGTTGGCGACGTGCGCGGAGAGCTGAACGCTGGTACCAGCGATCATCGTTGCCGGCGCACCCGAGATCGCGACGGCCGGGCTGGGCGCCGGGCCGACGCCGATCGAGACGGTCGCGGAGGCCGGGCTGCGAGGAAACGGACTGTAGGGGTCCGACGCCGCGAAGCTGAACGAGTCGGGCCCGGTGTAGCCGGGTTCGGGCCGGTATATGACCCGGTCGGTCCCGCTGATCGGTTCCAGTTGCCCGTGCTGGGGACCCGAGACGATCGCGAAGTCGGGTGGGTTGGAGTCGTCCCAGGCCCTGGCTGTCGTCGTGATCGTGACCGGTTCGCCTACCTGCGTTACGGCCTGCTGAGGGAGCGCGTCGAAGCCGGGCACGATCGTCGATTCGCTCGCGTAGGCGACCTTTTCGCCGAGGCCTTCTTCGCGGATGTCGTGTTCGGGGTCGACTTCCTCGCGCAGCCAGTATTCGCCGGGCAGGACGTTGGAGACGTCGACCCACTGGAAGCCGAGGGTGTAGTCGTACTTGTCGCGCCAGCCCGGGGAGATGCCCTCGTAGACGTGGGTGGCGTCGGGCAGATAGCGCTGGCAGAAGTCGCGGTACGGGGCGACGTAGTCGGAGTAGACGGGGAAGACTGGGCTTTCGAAGCCGGGCTTCGAATTGGTTTCTTCGACCTGTTCGCTGTCCTCCAAGCAGAAGCCGACCTTCTCGGATGGCGCCACTTCGGCGGTCTTGGAGGCGTTCCAGAGCGAGTACTTGGCGATGTGCTGTAGGTGCCAGTGGTGGTGTCCGTCGGCGTTGACGTAGAACATTTCGGCGCCGCTCGGTTCTTCTTTGTGGCCGCGTTCGAGATATTCTTCGTTTTCTTTGTTGAACTTTTCGGCTTCTTCTTTCGACGCTTCTGGATTGCTGGTGGGCGTTCCTATGTTGGTCGAGAACAGTCGCTGATGAGCCTGCATAGCGGGCGACGCCAGTTCCAGTTCGGTCTGTGCCGAAAATTCTGAAGGTTCTTTGGGTTCTTTGCCTTCTTCCTGTTCCGTTTTCTCTTCTTTCAATTCCGTTTCGCGGCGTTCGATTTCTTCTTTGGCTTGGACGCCGACGATCGGCGCGGACCGCGAGCCGCGCATGTCGAGCGCTCCGTAGCCGTCGTTGTGGACATAGCCGTCGAAGCGCAACAGGAGCTTGGCTTCGCCTTCGGCCATGTCGATCCCGCCTTCGTTGGCGCTGACTTCGAGGCTGGCGGTGTCAGGAGGGGTCGCGACCAGGTTCGGCAGCAGGACCGACGGTCCGGCGTCGGCCTGGCGTATCAGCGCACGGAGGGAGAGGGCGATCGGCAGGGCGAGGATGAGCAGGAGCGATGGGCGAAGGATGTGACGCATTGAGTAGCGATTGGCGGCAATGGATACTTTGGTGAAAGGTCGGTCAGGCGAGCTTTGTGATCGCGATGACCATTCCGATCAGCACGAATATCACGATCGCTATCTGCATCCAGATCCAGGTCGGCGACACCGACGAAGCGTATAGGTAGGACTGCCGGCGCGCGGAGCCAGCGGATGCACGCGATCTTGCCGAACCGGCGGGTCAGATCCTTGGCTGAACTATGTTGTGAGTGATGCGTGAAGACTTTGGCACCCGTGCCGGTCGCTTTCGCGGTCCGGCCTTGGCGGTCGCGCTGGCGCTGTGCCTGACGGCGCTGGCGATCCCTGGTCGGTCGATCGCCTCCGGCGGCGGCCGGGGACCGGTGCGCACGCACTCCTCGCAGACAAGTCCGCTGGGCGGGATCAACATCGAAAGCGTGAGCGGCCGCCGGCCGCTCGGTGTCGCCGACCGGGAAATAGGCAGGGCGCGGGCGCTGCACGCGCAGGTCGTGCGCGTCGGGATCCCGTGGTCGATGATGGAAGCGACGGGCCAGGGCCAGCTCGAACCACGAATCCTGGCCTACACCGACCGCCTGATGGCGGACGCGGCCGCGAGCGCCATCAAGGTGATCGCGCTGGTCGACAGCACGCCCTGCTGGGCCTCCTCGGCGCCCGCTTCGATCCTGGGCAAGTGCGTGGCCGGGCGCTTCGGCAAGGCCAACGCGTGGCCCCCGAACGAACCGACCAGCTACGCCGCGTTCGTGGCCTATCTGGCCAGGCGCTACGGCCCGAGCCTGGCCGCCATCGAAATCTGGAACGAGCCGGACCAGGCCAATCAGCTGTATTTCGCCGGGCCGAACAAGGCCCAACACTACGCGGCGCTGCTGAGGGCCGCATACCCGGCGATCAAGCAGGCCGCCCCGAGCGTGGCCGTGCTGGCGGGCTCGCTGGTCGGCTACAACGGCGTCTTCTTGAGGGCGCTGTACGAAGCCGGCATCAAGGGCTACTACGACGGCCTGGCCGTGCACTTCTACACGCTGACGCTCGCCTCGCTGCGCCAGTTCAGGCAGGCCCAGGTGGCGGGCGGCGACGAGAAGCCGCTGTGGCTCGACGAGTTCGGCTGGAGCAGCTGCTGGCCGCGGTACACGGTCCAGCAGGAACAGCCCTGCGTGACCCAGCAGGTCCAGGCCCAGAACATCACCAACCTGTATAGGTCGCTCGCGCATACGCCGTACGTCGCGGCGGACCTGCTCTATGACCTGCAGGGCAGCACGAGCGAAGACTTCGGCGTGCTGAACGAAAAGGGAAACCGCAAGCCGGCTTTCGCCGCGCTCGCAAGCGTCCTGCTCTCCCCCTTCGGCTCGCCGAGCCCGGTCACGCTGAGGCTTGCCCGCAAGGGCAAGCAGGTCACCGCCAGGGGCTCGGGTCCGGCGGGCGACACGATGCGGATGGAAGTCTTCCAGGGCCCGACCCTGCGCTTCAAGGCGCTGTTCACGCTGAACCGCTTCAACCAGTACTCGCTGACGCTGCCTTCGGCGCTCGGCGCGAGCGGGCTGACCGTGCGCGTCTATGAGACCTGGACGGGGCCGGGCAAAGACGCGCAGAAGAGCATTTGAGAAGGCGCTCGGCGGCAGTCCTAACAGGGGCGGGAGACCCTGAGAAACCGTCCGGAAATCTAAGAAGGATGAGCTCCGGACAGGGCTCGTAGCGCGTTGAGGATCACCGCGACGTCGATGGCCTCTTGGAAGAGCGCTCCCGCGACTGGGACGAGCAGGCCGGCGGCCGCGAAGGCCATCCCGATGCTGCTCAAGCCGATGCCGGCGAGCACACTCTCGTGGGCAATGTGCACAGTGCGCCGGCCGATCTCGATGGCGTCGGCGACGCGATCGATGCGATCCACGGTGATGACCGCATCGGCGGTCTCAGATGACACTGTGGCTCCTACCCCGCCCATCGCGATGCCGACATCAGCGACCGCCAGGGCCGGGGCGTCGTTGATCCCGTCACCCACCATCACGACGGGCGTGAGTCCGGCCACTTCGCGCATCGAGCGCACCACCCGCAGCTTCTCTTCGGGGCTCTGCTGCGAGTAGACCCGATCCAAGCCCAGCCTCTCGGAGACGGCCCGGGCCACGTCGGGGCGATCGCCGCTGACCATCGCCACGTGGTGGATCCCAGCCTGGCGCAGCCTGCGCACGAGCTCCCGGGCATCTGGGCGAATGCGATCTCCCATCACGAGCACGCCCGCCAAGCGCTGATCCAGCGCGACCAGGACCCGCGCGCCCTCTGACGCGAGCGGCTTCGTGCTCGGCTCGACGGGCGCGACCGTCGGGTCTATCCCGTTGGCCGCCAGCCAGGCTGCGCTTCCCACGAGAACGCGTCGCCCCTCGACGACTCCCTCGATTCCCTGGCCAGGCGACTCGCGTGCCTGCTCTGGACGGACGAGCCCGAGCGACTCGCTCGCAGCCTGGCGGACGATCGCGGCCGCGAGCACATGGCTAGAGAGCTGATCCAACGAGGCGGCCAGGCGCAGCAGCTCCGCGCGCGAGACCCCATCCAACGCCAACACTCGCTCCACGCCCGGCACCCCGAGCGTGAGCGTGCCCGTCTTGTCGAGCAACACCGTGCGCGCTTCGCCGAGGCGCTCGATCGCGGCTCCTCCCTTGACGATCACGCCCGCGCGCGCGGCGCGCGATAGGCCGGCCACGAACGCGATCGGCGCCGCCAGAATCAGAGGACAGGGTGTGGCCACGACGAGCACCGCCAACGCGCGTACGGCGTCCCCGCTCACAAGCCATGCACAGCCGGCGATGCTCAGCGTAAGCGGCAGGAAGAAGACCGCGTAGCGGTCGGCCATCCGCACGAATGGCGCACGGCGCCGCTCGGCCTCGCGCACGAGTCGCACGAGCGCCGCGTACGCGCTGTCGGACGCCCGCCGGGTGGCTTGCAGCTCGAACGCGTCGCCGGCGTTGGCGGTGCCGCTACGGATCGTCTGCCCGCGAACGTAGCTCGCGGGCAGGGGCTCGCCGGTGAGGCTCGACTCGTCGATCGCGGCATGCTCGTCGGCAAGGGCGCCATCGGTGGGCACGATCTCGCCGGCGCGCACGAGCAGGGTGTCGCCGACCTGGACCTGCTCGATCGGGATCTCCTCCCAGCCCCCTCGGCTGCGACGGCGCGCGCTGTGTGGCGCTCGCTCCACGAGAGCGGTCAGCTCGCGGCGCGCGCGCGCGGAGGCGAACCGCTCCAGGGCGTTGCCCCCGGCGAGCATCAGCGCGATGACGGCCCCCGCCAAGTATTCGCCCAGCGCGAGCGCTCCGGCCATGGCGAGCAGGGCGATGACGTCCACGCCGAGGTCGCCTCGAAGGAGCGAGCGCAGCACCGAGGCGGTGAGCGGCACGAGCATGATCGCGACGGTCACGGCCCACACTGCGTCTGCGGCCTCCGCGCCCACGATCGCGTAGAGCACGCCCCCGCCGGCTATGCCGACGCCGGCGGCGATCGGCGCCAGGTAGGCCCGCAACGGGCTCTCGCCCACACGGCCACGAAGCGATGGTGAGCTCATCCGGTGAGCTCGTCCGAGCGCGTCGATGCGCTCAGGCCGAAGCCGGCGAGCACAAGCGCGCCAATCGAGACGGCCGCAGCGAGGAGGCCCGTGGCGAGCATGCCGGCGCCGGGGGCGGCGAACTGGAAGAAGTGGCGGGTCGCGGGCAGGAGCAGAATCACGGCGAAGGCGCCCGCGAGCGCCAGGCACATCGCGCCGACGATCCCTGAGCGCCGCACAGAGCCGGTGGACTCCAGGACGAGCACCAGATAGAGACCGACGACCACGACCACGGTGGTCGCGATCGTGCGCGCCTGGATCACGGAGTAGTCGAGGTCGTGCAGGGCGAACAGGTAGCCGGTGACAGTGCCTACACCGACGATCGTGCCCGCCGGGACGGCAAAGCGCGCAACGCGGCGCACGAAGCCCTCGACTCGCCAGCTGCCGCTGGAGGGCGCGAGCGCGAGGAAGAAGGTGGGGATGCCGATCGCCAGGGCCGCCGCGATGCTCAGATGGCGCGGCAGCAAGGGGTAGGCCTCGGAGCTCGTGCCGATCGTCAGGATCAGGAATGCGGCGAAGGCCGACTTGGTGACGTACATCTTGGTGACGCGCTGGAGGTTGCGAAGGGCCTGCCGGCCCTCGTGGATGAGCGCCGGGATCGCGTCGAAGTCGCCATCGACGAGCACCAGGTCGGCGACCGAGCGCGCCATCTGGGCGCCGCTGCCCTGGGCTATCGCCAGGCGCGAGCGCTTGAGCGCGGGCACGTCGTTGACGCCGTCCCCGAGCATCGCCACATAGCGTCCGGCGTCGTGCAGGGCGGCCACGATCGCCCGCTTGCCATCCGGTGAGATCCGTCCGATTACGTTCGCGGCGAGCGCGAACTCGCGCAGCTCGTCCACATCCTCGGGGATCTCACTGCCGTCGCAGGCCCGGCGGACTGTGATACCCACATCGCGGGCGATCGCCGCGACGGTGCTGGGGGCATCGCCGGAGAGCACCTTGACCTCGACGCCCTGCTCGAGCAGGAACGCGACGGTCGCTTGGACGTTCGGGCGCAGGCGCTCGGCGAGCACGACCAGCCCGAGCGGGCGAAGATCGCGCGGCGGAAAGTCGCGGTCCGCCGGCGCACCGTGGCCGGTCGCGACGGCGAGCACGCGCCGACCCTCGCTCTGCAGTGTGCGCGCACGCTCAGCCATGACGCCCAACGGCAGGCGCTCGGGCGCACCGAGTACGTACGTGTCGTCGTCGAAGCGCAACGCGCTGAAACGCCGACCCGAGCTGAAGGGGATCTCCTCGTCGGCCGGCTCGGGATCGGCCGGGAAGGCCTCGGCCAAAGCCAGCAAGGTGCCGTTGCGCACGGAGGCGCCGGCGGCGAAGCGCGCAAGGATCGCAGTGAAGTCCCGTTCGCTCAAGCCCTCGGCCGGCTCGACGCCGGCCACGCGCAGGGCGGACTCGGTGAGAGTGCCGGTCTTGTCCACGCAGATGACCTCGACCGAGGCTAGCGACTCGATCGCGTTCAGCTGCTGGGCGAGCACACCGTGGCGGGCCATGCGTATGCACGCGACCGCATAGGTGAGGCTGAGCAGGACGATCAGGCCCTCGGGCACGAGGCTGACGGCGCCCGCGACCGAGGTCGAGACGGCTTCGTGGATGTGCACGTGGCGGTGATACAGCGAGTAGCCGAGCACCGCGCCAAGGCCGACCATCAAGACGACCAAGCCGTACAGGAGCCGATTGACGGCCTGCTCCAAGGGCGAGCGCGGATGCCTGAAGGTGCGCGCCTCGCCGACGATGCGCGCGGCGAAGCTGTGCTCGCCGACGGCATCGACGAGGTATGCGCCCGCCCCGTCCGCCACGAAGGCGCCAGAGTGGACCCGCTCGCCCCGACCGCGCTCGACCGGCTCGCTCTCGCCCGTGAGGATCGACTCGTCGAGGCGCAGCTCGTGGGCCTCGACGAGCTCTCCGTCGGCGAGGACTTGATCTCCGGGGCCGACCCTCAACAAATCACCGGGCACGACCTCGGCGACAGCCACCTCGCGCGGGCGCCCGTCGCGGACCGCCAGGGCGCGCGGGGCCACGAGCAGGGCGAGGCGGTCGAGTGCGCGCTTGGCGCGTGTCTCCTGGGCGATGCCGATCGTGGTGTTGGCGACGATCACGCCCAGGAACAGGGCATCGCGCCAGTCGCCGAAGGCGAGCGTGAGCGCGCCGAACGCCGCCAAGATCATGTTGAACACCGTCAGTACGTTCGCCCGCACGATGCTTCTGTAGGAGCGGCTTGTGACCGGCTTGGGCGGCGGCCCCGACACAGCCAGCAGAGCAGCCGCCTCGGCCTCGCTCAACCCGCGCGCGGGAGCGAAGTCAGGCGTGTCGGCAAGCGCTTTTGGGATGCTCTTCAGCGTATCCATCGCCACTGAGGGTATGCTCGAGGAGATGAGCGAGCAAGGCCATTTCACGACCGACGAGGCTCGTGCGGCCGGCGAGCGAATCGGCATCGACTGGGCGTCGTCGCCGTTCGACGTCGAGCAGTTTCGAATCGGGATGAACGTCGAGCTCGAGCACGGCACCCAAGATCCCGAAACCAACGTCACCGACGACGACGAGACCACCACGGCCAAGATCGCCCGAGCCCACCTCAACGAGTTCCCGGACTACTACAGCCGCCTGGCCGTCATGGAGGCCGACGCGGAGGCCTACTGGGACTCGCGGAGAGACTGACGACCCAGCCGCTACTCGGCCTTGCGGAACACCGCGACGATCGTCAACAGCAGGATCTTGAGGTCCAGGCCGAGCGACCAGTGCGCGATGTAGTAGTTGTCCCACTCGACCCGCTCGGCCAAGGAGGTCTGGCCGCGCAGGCCGTGAACCTGGGCCCAGCCGGTGATCCCGGACTTGACGCGGTGGCGGTCGCCGTAACGGACGATGTCCTGCTCGAACAGCTCGACGAACTCGGGGCGCTCGGGCCGGGGGCCGATGACGCTCATCTGGCCGCGCAGCACGTTCAAGAGCTGGGGTAGCTCGTCGATCGAGGCACGGCGCAGGATGCGCCCGACGAGAGTGCGCCGGTCCTCCCCCTCGACGCCCCCGGGGGCAGTGTCGCCGCCGAGCAGGAAGTCGATCGCGGTGTCGTCGTCGGCGCTCAACTCCTGACTGTCGGCCGGGGCGACTCGCATCGAGCGGAACTTGTAGAGGTCGAACACGCGGCCGTCGCGGCCGACACGACACTGTCGATAGAAAATCGGCCCGCGGGAGCTCAGGCGCACCGCGAATGCGACAAGGAGCAGGAGCGGCGAGAGCAGGACGAGCAGCGTCGACGCGAAGACCCAGTCGAATGCGTGCTTGAGGGCGAACTGCCAGCCCTTCGGGTCGACCGCCGAGAAGGTCAGCAGCGGCGTGCCGCCGACCGTGTCATACCAGGCGCGCTGATTCATCGTGTCGAACATCCGGGGCACGACCGACACGTCGATGCCGAGCTCCTGGCAGCGCTGGATCAGGCGGCTCACCTGCGCGTCGGCGACCGATGAGAAGGCGACGATCAGTTTGCGGACACCGGTGTTCGCGACGATCTCCTCCAGCTCCTCGATGGTCCCCATGACCGGCACGTCGCGCCCACCGACCTCGGCCACCGAACGGGGGTCGTCGTCGACGAAGCCGACGGGCACCAGGCCGTACTCGGCGTGTTGCTCGAGCCGGCGGGCGACCTGGGAGCCGACGAGCCCGGCGCCGACGATCAGGACGGGCTTGCCGACGAGACGGCGAGAGCGCGCCCAGTTCTGGGCGCCGGCCAACGCGATGCGCCCCGCGCCGACCGCGACCAGCGCGAACAGCCAGGCGCGCACCTCGTCGGTTGGACTCGGCGTCTGGCCGTTGACGAACAGGCCGATCGTGGCAACCGTCATCACGCCGATCGAGACGGCGCTGAGAAAAGACGGGAGGCCGTCGAGCACGAGCGTGCGCAGCCGCCTGCGGTAAAGCCCGCGCAGATACATCAGCAGCATCACGAGCGGCGGCAACGCCAGGAGCGGCGCCTGGATCGCCGACACGTACAGGACGGCGTGCATCCCACCGAGCGAGAGCGTGACCGCGAGGCACAGCAGCACGAAGTCGGAGACCGGGCGCAGGACGTTCCAGCCGGGACCCTCCAGGGCCCACTGCAGCCGTCCCTCGAACCTGCCGCCGAGAGCGTACTTCGGTCCCGGCGCGCCACGAGCGAGCTGGCCCTGAAGGGGCAATGTGGTCGATGTCTGCTGAGAGATACGTGGTTGATCCATGGTCTGAGAGCGCTTGGTCTTCGTTGTGATGGTCTAGGGACTACTCGGGTCCCGCAACCCATCCCTTTAGCGATCGATGCCCTCCCGACCCTTTCTTCATCGCCAGCCGCCTCGTGAACACCCCGGTGAGCACCACGACGACGAGCGCGAGCAGCACGTACGGGAGCACACCGGCCTCCCAACCTGCCGAGCCAGACCCGGCGCCGGCGAGATACGTTCGTTCGGCCGGCACGGTCGGATACGCGATCGCCATGCCGGCGGATGCCCCGGGGTGCGACGCCGAGCCGGTTCCGCCGCCGCGGACTGTACCGGCCCCACCGGCGCCCGACCGACCGGCGGCCGACGGGCCGGTCTGGACCCGTTCGCCGAGGGACGGGGACCCTGACGAGGCCGCCGCTCCGCGCCCGAGCGAGCCGCCGGCCGACGCGCCCGCGCCCGAGCCGCCACCGGCAGAGCCGCCGATCAAGGTCGAGCCGAGCAACTGCTGGCTGCCCTGGCCGGGACCTCCGTATCCGCTCAGCAGCGACCCCGCCGTCGCGAGCGCCGGCACACCCAGGGCGGCGGCTAAGACGGCGACGCCCGTGAAGAAGACGATCGTACGGTCGGTTCTCATGCTTCCTTGCCTTGTGCTTCCCTATCGATCTCGCTCACAAAACCTGGGGCGCCTGCTCGACTCCACAGGACCTACGACTCCGTCCCTGGGGTCGCCCTTCCAACGCGAGGGTCCTTGTCGAAAAGCGGTCGGGTCGAGCGGGTACTCCGGGTATCACGCTAGCGAGGCGCGAGGATAGCCCTGGGGCAGAAAGCCACAGGGGCGCTACGGGGTCCTCCACAGTGTTCATGCCAGCTGCCGAGCTTTGCGGAGGATCGAGCGGTTCAGCGCTTCGACGTCGATGCGTTCGCCGCGGTGCACGACGGCGAGAGCTTCACGCGCGAGCGGATCGCGCGGGTTCAGCCTGACGGCCTCCTCCAGCAGGACGAGCGCGGCGGCCTTGCGCCCCTGAGCCGAGGCGACAGCCCCCCGCTCGAGCGTCGCGTAGGCGTCGCCGGGGGTGCGCGCCAGCGCCAGCGCGAACTCGTGGTCGGCCCTCGTGAGGTCGCCGAAGCGCAGGGCGATCGAGCCGGCCACCACATACGGTTCGTCGCTGAGCGGGTTCAGGCTGGCTGCGTCGTTCAGGCGGGCGTACGCCGCGGCGGGAGCCTTCGGCCAGATCCGGGCCGCGCTCTCGACCCACAGCCGGCTCAGCCAGGGGGCCAGGAACGTGGCGGCGATCGCCAAAGCCAGCACGGACCCGCCGGCGATGACTCCGACGCGCCTTACGCGCGCGCGCGCAACAGCCCCCGACGAGACATCTACCTTCTCCCGAGAACGACCCCCAAAACCAGGCCCTGCACGCGCGCGCGCAGCAGCCCCCGACGAGACATCCAGGGCCACAGCCCCCGGCAGGACATCCGCCGCGCCGACGCCGCGCGGGGCGAGCGCGCACGACAGGCCGAGCATGGCGAAAGCGGGGGCGCCGAGGCCGGCGAACTCGAAGAACCAGTCGAACGAGCCGTGGACGAGCCAGTAGGCGAAGCCGGACAGCGCCGCCGCAGCCACCGCCCGGCCCAAGGGGTCGGCCCGCCGCAGGGCCTGCCAGCCGGCCAGCAGCGAAGCGACGAGGCCGACGCAGGCCAGCAGTCCGCCGAGCAGGCCGGTCTCGGTGAGCGTGCGCAGCTCGACCGAGTGGGGGTAGTGGGGCGTCTCTTCGGAGCGGCCGTGGGCGAGGTACTGCTGCTGGAAGTTGTCGGCGCCGATCCCGACGACCGGATGGGCGAGGAATTCGTCGAGTGCGACCCGGTAGAAGTCGTAGCGGTTGCTGCCAAAGCCGCTGGTCAGGCGGTTGCCGGCGCCGTTGGCGGCGTAGCCGGAGCCGCTCTTGAAGGTGTCCCAGGCATGGCGGGCGCGGTTGACCGGATTACCAGCGGCCGCCAGGCCGCCGGCGAGGACAACGAACAAGGCCGCGATAGCGACTCCGCCGAGCGCTCTGCGCGCGCGCGTGGCCGACGCCTGGGAAAGCTCGATCCTGCCCTCGATCGCGGCGCCGGCGGCCACTATGAGCCCCACCGCAACCGACGCGATCAGGGTGGCAGCGACCGCGCTGTGAACGGCAGCGGCGGCGGATTGGCTGTGTTCGATCCGTTCGCCGACGCGGAGCACCGAGGGCGCGGCGGCGGCGATGCCGGCCGCGATTGGCACCAGCAGGGCGAAGGTGCGCAGGCGCGAAGGCAGAAAGGCGAAGACGAGGACGACCATGATCGGCGTGGCATAGAGAGCGCCGCGACTGACGCTGAGCAGCGCGGCCTCCGCCAGCAGGACGGCGCCGGCGGCGAAGAGTCCGCGCAGAGCCCACGACAGGCGTGGCTCGCGGGCGAGCAGGAGCGCCGGCCAGAAGGCGATCAGCCACTGGGCGGCGTTGGCGTTGGCGTAGCCGGACGGGTAGGTCAGGCGTCCGCCCGGCAGGAGGATTTCCAGGCGTGAGAGGCTGCCGGCAGCGTGACTGGCGTGCAGGATCACGAACAACGCCAAGCAGGCCGTCGCGAGGACGAAGACGGTGAGCAGCAGCGCCGCCGAGCGCCCGTGCTGGGGCCAGAGCGCGAACAGGGCGAACACGAGCAGGTAGAGCAGGGTGCGGTTCGCGCCTTCCCAGGCGTCGGCCGGTACGGCGGCCCACAGGATCGAGCAGAAGCTGAGCGCGGTGTAGGCCGCGAAGCACGCCAGGGCGACCTTTACCGGTGTCGGCAGCTCGGCGAAGGGCAGCCCGACGAAGCGGATCGCGATGGCGAGCAGCGCGAGCACGATCAAGCCGCCGGGCGCCCAGTGGGTCAGCGGGTATCCGGCCTGGCTCGAGAGCCAGACCACGAACAGGGCGATCGCGGCCAGCGCGGGCACGGTGGCCGGGGCTCGGCGCAGGCTGTCAAGGAGCGAGCCGGGCGCCGTATCGGCTGGTCTGATGGCGACCGGCGTGGAAGACATCTGTGAGCGAGGCTAGCGCGACGGGCAGACCTCAGATCGGCCGGAGACGACTCGGGGACCTGCAAAGATTGGATGCAGACAGAAGCCGGGTCCAAGAAGCCCGCGTAGAGGTAGCCACCGCGCATGTCCGAGATGACCGTCACCGATCCGTCGCAACATGCAGGCCGGCGCATGGCGAGGAGCGCCGGGCGGCGCGGGCTGCGGGCGCTGGCGATCGCGATGATCGCCGTCGGCGCGCTGGCGCTGGCGGACGCGGCCGTGACGCTCCTGTGGCAGGAGCCGATCTCGGCGCTGTATGCCGCGATCAGGCAGGACCGCCTGCAGGGTGCGCTCGGCAAGGTCGAACGCGCAACGCCGACACCGCTGGAACAGCGGCACCTGGCGAGCCTGACCAGCGAGCGCCGCAGGGTGGCCTATCTGGCCGGGGAGCTGCAGAGGCATACCGACGCCGGCGGCCCCGTCGGCAGGATCGTGATCCCAGAGGTGAACGCGAACTATGTGGTCGTCAAGGGCACGGGCACCTCGGAACTGGAGAGCGGCCCGGGCGTGTACCCCGAAACGGTCTTCCCCGGCATCGGCGGCACGACCGCGATCGCCGGGCACAGGACGACGTGGCTGGCGCCGTTCAGACACATCGACGCGCTGAAACCGGGCAACCGGATATTGCTGAACATGCCGTACGCTCGCTTTACTTATACGGTCGTCGGTCAGCGGGTTGTGCTGCCTTCGGACGTGAAAGCGGCCGTCGCGAAAGTCGGCTATTCGAGGCTCGTGCTGTCTGCGTGTACGCCGCTGTTCAGCGCCGCCAAACGGTTGCTCGTTTACGCGAAGCTGACCAGGATAGTGCCCGTGGGCCCCGCGCTCTGGGTGCCCGGCGGGGGCGTGATCCGGCCGATCGAAGCCGAGGCTCCCGGCAGCAAGCCCAGGCGTCCGGCCGCGCGCCGGTTCGAAGGGCTCGCGCAGGAGCTGTGAGGGCCGGCGACACCACTGCCGGGCAGGCTCGCGCCCCAGACCTGCCCCCGTCCGAGCGGGACCCGACCGAGCCAGGAGCGGGTCCGACGGGACTCGTGCGAGACCGAGCCGATCTGGTCGAGTTCTACGACGATGCGTATTCCCAGGCCGACCCGGACCGGGCGGCGCTGTACGCGCGGTGGCGCAGGCTGGGCGCGATCGGCAAGGCCGACCATGTGGTCGAGCTGTGCGCGGAGGCTGGCCTGCGGCCGCAGAGCACACTGGAGATCGGCTGCGGCGACGGAGCTCTGCTGTGCGAGCTCGAGGCGCGCGGTTTCGGCGGATATTTGGCGGGCGTGGAGATCACGCGGGCAGCGGTGGCGATCGCGAGGGCGAGGCCGCAGATCGACGCGGTCGAGCTCTACGACGGCGTGAAGCTGGAGGCGGGCGACGGCGAGTACGAGCTGGGCATCCTGTCGCACGTGCTCGAGCACGTCGTCGACCCGGCCGCGCTCTTGGCGGAGGCCGCAAGAGCGTGTAAGGCGGTCGTGATGGAGGTGCCGCTCGAGGCGAACATCTCAGCGCGGCGAGGAGTCAAGCGCGAGCACGCCGAGGAGGTCGGCCATCTGCAGCGCCTGGACAGGACTGGCGCCAGGGCGATCGTCGCAGACGCGGGCCTGCGGGTAGCGGGCGAGCTGGAGGATGCGCTGCCGAGGCGCGTGCATACGTTCTTTGCGACGACGCCGTACGCGCGCGCGGGGGGCACCGCAAAGTGGATGGCACGCTCGACCGTGCACCGCCTCAGCCCGAGCCTGGCGAAGCGCCTGTTTACAGTCCACTACGCGTGCCTGTGCCTGCCGGCCGCGTAGCGGCGGCGAACAGCAAAGACAGGACGCGGCCCATCAGGTCGTCTGGCACGGCATCGGGATCGGTCAGCTTCTGGCGGGCGATGCCGTCGGCGAGAGCGTCGATCGCGAGGGCGAGCTGCTCGGCGGGCAGGGCCAGCTCGAGGTCGAACTCACGGACCCCGTCGGCGACGAGACGGGTCAGGAGTTCGCGCATCTGGGCGAACCGGGCCGCGACCTTCGGGCGTACGCTCGGGTCGCGGACACCGTAGGCCCAGAACTCCATGAACAGGAGCAGAAGCTCGGGCTCGCGCTCGATCATCGTCATCCACTGGCGCGCCCCGCCGGTCGCGCGCGCGGCGACCGAGTCGCGGTCGGCGACGGCCGCCGATATCTCGCGGGCGTGAGCGTCGATCTCGCGCTCCATGAGAGCCAGGAAGAGATCCTCCTTGCCCTCGAAGTTCGAGTACAGCGCGCCGGTCGAGAAGCCGGCCTCGGAGGCGATCAGCTCGACCGACGAGCCGTGATAACCGCCGCGCGCGAAGACCGCGCGGGCGCCGTCGAGCAGGCGTTCGCGGGTGGCGGCCTTGCGCTGCTCGCGGGTCAGCCTGGCTCCCGGACGGTCCTCTCCAGCCCCCGCCTGCTCCTCCGCGGCGGACGTCCGCGACGGCGCGAGGCCGGTCGATTCGATGGCGGACGCGAGCGGCTCCACGCGCCACATCTTAGTTGACAGAGCGATCGCTATTGCGATAACGTCCATTATCTTTGTAAGAACGAAACGGGGAGTTCACTGACGATGGCGATCGCGACACCGAACCGACAAGACGCGAACCCGGCCAGCCTGCCGGCCGACGCGATCTCATACGAGGACCTGTACGTGAGGTGGGAGCGCGGCAACTGGAAGGCGACCGAGCTGGACTTCACCGAGGACAGGCGGCAGTGGCAAGAGGACTTCACCGAGTTCGAGCGACAGGCGGCCCTCTGGAACTACTCGTTGTTCTTCTGGGGCGAGGACGCCGTCGCCGACAATCTGTCGCCCTACATCGACGCGGCCCCGAAAGAGGAGCAGAAGTACTTCTTGACGACCCAGCAGGTCGACGAGGCCAGGCACGCGGTCTTCTTCAAGAGGTTCATGCAGGAGGTCTGCGACATCGGCGACGGCACCGCCGGCGGCGGCCTGCGCGCGATCAAGCAGCAGCTGTCGCCGGGCTTTCGCAAGATCTTCGACAGGCTGGACACGATGGCCGACGAGCTGAGAGCGGATCGCTCGCCCGCCAAGCTGGCGGCCGCGGTGACGCTGTACCACGTCGTGATCGAGGCGTCGCTGGCCCAGCCGGGCCAGCATTTCATCTGCAGCTATCTGGAGCGCCGCGACCAGCTGCCGGCGTTCAGGGAGGGCATGGAGAACATCGCCGCCGACGAGCAGCGGCACATCGGCTTCGGCGTCAAGCTGCTGTCGGACCTGGCCAGGGAAGACCCGGTGGGCGTGCCCAAGGCGGTCGCCGGGCTGCTGCGCGAAGTGACCAGGTACACCGCCCAGGTGTTGATGCCTCCGGGCTGGGACGAGCGCTACATAACGGTCTTCGGCGCCACCTACGACGAGGTCGGCCTGGAAGGGATCACTTCGATGATGACCAAGATGAGGTCCGCCGGACTGCCCGTCGACACGCTCCCCGGACCGGCGCTCTTGCCGCCCGGCCTGAGCCCGATCGAGGTCACTCAGCGCGGTCGTACGC
Source organism: Solirubrobacteraceae bacterium (assembly GCA_035501375.1). Taxonomy (GTDB): domain Bacteria; phylum Actinomycetota; class Thermoleophilia; order Solirubrobacterales; family Solirubrobacteraceae; genus Palsa-744. Next base: position 557 of record DATJWI010000052.1, on the reverse strand, counting down.
TGGCGAAAGCCGGCATCATCGGCGTGCGCGAAGGCCCGACTGACCGCGACCCCGAGACCGTCGAGCTGCTGTTCGACACGATCAGGCGTTCGGTCAGCCCGAAGCACGGCTTTGCGAAGCCGACGACCTTCCAGTGGGAGTTCACGGACCCGGACGTTCAGACCTGGCATCTGACCGTGAACAACGGCTCCAGCACCGTCAGCGAGGGCCCGGCCCCGAGCCCGGACCTGCGTTTGCAGGTCGCCTACCAGGATTGGGTCGACATCATCGGCGAGCGTTTGGACCCGAGGCGGGCGATGCTGACCGGCAAACTGAGGCCGAAGGGCAACCCGCTGGGGCTCAGGAAGCTGGCGAAGGCCTTCCCGAGGGGCTGAGAATCGGCGTGCAAGCCTCGCAAGACTGAGCAACGCGCCGAAGGTCTGGAAAAGCCGGGAAAAGCTGATTTGGAAGGCGGGGGCCGTATGCGGCCCCGCCCCGGACCGCCTTACGCGTATCCCGCCGCACGCAGCTCGGCGAGAGCGATCATCAGTGTGCGCGGGGTCGCCTTCAACGCGCGA
>DATJWI010000051.1:0-7711 GCA_035501375.1 Solirubrobacteraceae bacterium | reverse complement strand
CGGCGGGGTGGACTCCGCGGTCGCCGCCCTGCTCGCCGGCGGGCGCCACGACATGGGCGGGACCTTTGACGAGGACGCGGCAGAGGCGTGGCCCGACGAGGCCCCGGAGGCCGCCGGGCGAGCCGTCGTGGCGGTGACCCTCGAGCTGTGGTCGGACCCCGAGAACGACGGCTCGCTGAGCTGCTGCTCGGCCCAGGCCGTCCGCGGCGCGCGCGCGCTCGCCCACGGCCTCGGCATCCCGCACTTCTCGATCGATCTGCGCGCCGAGTTCAGAGCCGGCGTGGTCGAACCCTGGCTCCGAGCCCACGCGGCCGGCGAGACTCCGAACCCATGCGTGCGCTGCAACGGCTCGGTACGCCTGGACGCGATGCTCGAGCTTGCCGACCGCCTTGGCGCCGAAGTGCTCGCGACCGGCCACTACGCCCGCGTGCACGGCGGTCCGATCGGGGCAAACGCGCTCGGAAGCGGCACCGACGAGGCGCACGGCGCGCGCGGGCGGGGCCCCGCTACGCCCCTGCTGCGCGTCGCCGTCGATCCGGCCAAGGACCAGAGCTACGCGCTCAGCGGGCTCTCGCCGGCCTCGCTCGCGCGCCTGCGCTTCCCGCTCGGCGGGCTGACCAAGCCCGAAGTGCGCGCGATCGCCGAGCGCGCCGGCTTGCCGGTCGCGCGCCGGCGCGACTCCCAGGACCTGTGCTTCCTGGCTGGCACTCGGCACGGCGACTTCCTTGCCCGCCACGGACGCCTGCGCGCGCGCCCGGGTCCGCTCGTCGACCGCGCCGGCCGCGTGCTCGGCAGTCATGGCGGCGCGCACACGCTCACCGTCGGTCAGCGGCGCGGCCTTGGCTCCGGTCCCGGACTCGACGCCGGCGGCGAGCCGCTGTTCGTGCTCGCCTCGGACCCAGCCTCCAACACGGTCACGGTCGGACCGCGCCGCGAGCTGTTGACCCGGACGGTCCGCGCGCGCCAGGTCACGCTGCACCGCGGCGCCGAGCATGTGGACGCGGTCAAAGTCCGCTACCGCGGCGCGCTCCTGCCCTGCCGGATCTCGGGCGCCCACGAGCCCGGCGTCCACGATCAGATCGAGCTGGAGCTGCACGATCCCGCCGAGCGCACCGCGCCGGGCCAGATCGCCTGCCTGTACTCCGGAGAGCTCATCGTCGGCCACGGCGTGATCGCCCTTTAGGATCAACAGGCGATGACCTCGGACGAGATCAGAGAGCGCTACCTGGAGTTCTTCGCCGAGCGCGGGCACCTGCGCATACCGTCGGCCTCGCTGGTGCCGCCCGCCGAGGATCGCACCGTGCTCCTGACGACGGCCGGCATGCAGCCCTTGAAGCCGTACTTCCTCGGCCGCGAAACGCCGCCCGCGCCGATGCTGACGAGCTGCCAGAAGTGCTTCAGGACGCCCGACATCGACCATGTCGGCAGCACCCTTCGCCACCTGACCTTCTTCGAGATGCTCGGCAACTTCTCGATCGGCGCCTACTTCAAGGCCGAGGCGATCCGCTACGCCTGGGACCTCTCGCTCGAGGTTTTCGGTTTCGACCCCGCCGACCTCTGGGTGACCGTGTTCGCCGGCGATCAGGCGCTCGGCCTCGGTCCAGACGAGGAGGCGATCGAGCTGTGGCGGGCGGTCGGCGTGCCGCGCGAGCGGATCGTCGCCTGCCCGCGCTCTGAGAACTTCTGGGAAGCCGGGCCCGTCGGCCCGAGCGGGCCGTGCTCGGAGCTTTACATCGACCGCGGCCTCTCCTTCGGCGCCCCCGACGATCTGCCCGGCGGCGATAACGAGCGCTTCCTGGAGTACTGGAACCTCGTCTTCATGCAGTACGACCAGAGGGTGGGCGGAGATGGCAATCATTACCTCCAGGAGCTGCCGACCCGCAACATCGACACCGGTCTCGGCCTCAACCGCCTGGCCGCGATCCTGCAGGGCAAGGACTCGGTCTTCGACACCGACCAGTTCCAGCCCCTGATCGAGCTCGGCGGCGAGCTCGCCGGCCGCTCCTACGGCGAGGACCCGGTCGCCGACCGCTCCCTGCGCATCCTCGCGGACCATGCCCGCGGCATGTCGTTTTTGATCGCCGACGGCGTCGTGCCCTCCAACGAGGATCGCGGCTACGTGCTGCGCCACCTCACCCGCCGCGCGATCCTGCAGGCGCGGCGCCTGCACATGGAGCCCGGCTTCCTGGTCCGCTACGCCGCCGTGGTGCGCGAGCTGATGGCCGGCGCCTACCCGGAACTGAACGACCAGCGCGAGGCGATCGAGCGCTGGCTCTCGTCCGAGGAGGACGCCTTCGGCCGCGCACTCGAGCAGGGCACGAAGCTGCTCGACGAGCTGATCGAGCGCGCCCGCTCGGCCGGCCAGGCTACGATCGCCGCCGTCGACGCCTTCACCCTGCACGACACCCACGGCTTCCCGATCGACCTGACGCGCGAACTGGCCGGCGAGCACGATCTCGGCGTTGACGAGCCCGGCTTCGAGCGCCTGATGGACGCCCAGCGCGAGCGCAGTCGCGGCGCCAGCCATGCGGTGATCCTTGGGCTGAGTCCCGCTAGTGCCGAGAGCAGCGCAAGCTTGAAACTGGGTACCGGTTCGGGCGCTGGCGCTGACCCCCGCGAGCGCGCCCGCGCCCTGGCCGCCGAGGCCGGCTTCCAGACCAGCTTCACCGGCTATGAGACCGAGTTCCAGCAGACGACCGTCGGAGCGGTCCAGGAAGTGGAGGACGGCCGCCTGCTCGTCAAGCTCGCCGAGTCGCCGTTCTATGCGGCCGGCGGAGGCCAGGTCTCGGATACGGGCACGATCGAATGCGAGCACGGCGACTGCCGCGCGCGCGTGCAAGGCGTGTTGCGTCTTGGCGACGATCAGGCGCTCGAGGTGGCCGTCGAGCACGGGTCCCTCCAAAAAGACGAGCCCGTCCTGGCCCGCGTCGACAGTGCTTCGCGGCGTGCGACCGAGCGCAACCACACCGCCACCCATCTGCTGCACGCCGCCCTGCGCGAGCGCCTTGGCGCTCACGTCAGGCAGGCCGGCTCCTACGTCGGCCCCGACAAGCTGCGCTTCGACTTCTCTCACACCGGCGCGCTCAGCCCCCAGGAGCTGCGCGACGTCGAGGACGCCGTCAACGCCAAGATCGCGTCCGGCGAGCCCGTGCGCGCCATCTCGACCACGCTCGACGAGGCCAAGCGTCTCGGCGCGATGGCCCTGTTCGGGGAGAAGTACGGCGATGTCGTGCGCATGGTCCAGATCGGCGACGGCTCCTATTCGCGCGAGCTGTGCGGCGGCACCCACGTCAAGAACACCGCCGAGATCGGTCTCTTTCACATCCTCGCCGAGACCTCTTCGGCCGCCAACGTGCGCCGCGTCGAGGCGCTGACGGGGGCCGGCGCGGGCGAGCTGCTGCGCGCGCGCGAGCGCGAGCTGGCCGACATAGCCCAAACGATGCGCACGACCTACGACCGGGCGGCCGAGGCGGTGCGTGCGCGCGAGCAGCTCTTGCGCGCGATCGAGAAGGCCGCCGGCGTCAAGGCCGACCGGGTCCCCGCGCGGCTCGCGACCCTCTCCGGCGCGAACGGATCCGGAGGGTCCGGCGACGGTCCGGGCGTCGCCCCCGGCGTGAGCGACGCGGCCGCGCTGGCTCAGCTGGCGATCGGCGTCGACGGAGCGCCCGTGCTCGTAGCGACCGTCGAAGTCCCCGACGCCAAGGCCCTTCCCGGCCTAGTCGACCGCGTCAAGGGCCAGCTCGGAGGGGACGGCGCGATCGTGCTCGGCGCCGTCGTCGAGGACCGTGTCGCCCTGGTCGCGAGCGTCGCCCCGGCGCTCGTAGCGCGCGGCCTGCGCGCCGGCGAGATCGTCAAGACGGCCGCGGCCCGGGTCGGCGGCGGTGGTGGCGGTCGCGACACGCTCGCACAGGCGGGCGGGCGCGACCCAGCTGGTCTCGGGGAGGCCCTGGAAGCGGCGCGCGCCGCGATCGAAGCCGTGCTCGGGGCTGCGGAGCCTGCGGGGCGGGCGCCCGGGGGTGCGCGCGAGCGGTGAGCCGCGTGCTCGGCCTCGACTATGGCAGCGCCCGCTGCGGCTGCGCGCTCAGCGATCCCACGGAGACGATCGTCACGCCGATCGAGGCGATACCGAAGCCGGCCGGGCGGCGCGGCTTGGCCGAGATCGAAGACCTGATCCGCGAACGCCAAATCGAACGCGTCGTCATCGGGCTGCCGGTTTCGCTGCACGGCGGCGACTCCCACCAGACCGTCGAGACCAGGGACTTCGCCAGGCGCCTGTCCATGCGCCTCGGCGAGAAGATCCCGGTCGAGCTCCACGACGAGCGCTTCACGACCAAGATCGCCCGCCAGGACATCGGCTCGCACCGCGCCGGCGAGGACTCCCGCGCGGCCGCCCACATGCTCGAGAGCTGGCTGCACGCCCGCCAGCGCCAACGCCGCCCCGGCGCTTCGTCCGCCTAAAGGCCGCCCCGCCCGATGTCCGCCGGAGAACGCACCGCCGCCGAACGCGAACGCGCGCGCGCGGAACGTTCCCAGCGCCGTACGCCGGCGTCCGGCGGACGTCCCCGGCGAGGGCCGCAGATCGCGGGCGCCGCGCTCGCCCTGGCGCTCTTGGCGATCGCCGCCGGCCTGGGGATCGCCAGGCTCGAGCACAGAGCGAAGCCCGTCAAGACCGTCGCGGCGCCGATCGTCGTGAAGGTGCTCGTGCCCGAGGGCGAAACCAGGCTGCAGATGGCGGCCCGCGCCCACACGGCCGGCCTGACCGGCAGCTACCTGGCGGCCGCCAAACGCTCGCCGGCGCTCGACCCGGCCCGCTACGGCGCCCCGGCCGGCACGCCCAACCTCGAAGGCTTCCTGTTCCCGGCCACCTACGAACTCTATTCCGGCGCTCCCGCCGCCCAACTCGTGCGCGAGCAGTTGGCTGCCTTCTCCGAACGCTTCGGCCGACACCAGATCGAGCGCGCCAGGGCGCTGCACCTGACTCCCTACGAGCTCCTGATCGTCGCCTCGATCCTCGAACGCGAGGCCCAGCTGTCCAGCGACCGGCCGAAGGTGGCGGCTGTCGTCTACAACCGGCTGCGCCTGCACATGCCGCTCGGCGTCGACGCGACGATCCGTTACGTGCTGCACGACTACTCCAGCCCGCTGACCGCGGCCCAGCTCGCGCTCGTATCTCCCTACAACACCCGCATCCACCTCGGCCTGCCGCCCACTCCCATCAGCAACCCCGGGATGGCCGCGATCGAAGCCGCCGCGCACCCCGCCCACGTGCCCTACCTCTACTACGTCGACGCTCCAGACGGCTGCGGCGATCTGGTGTTCTCCAAGAGCTTCGCCCAATTCGAACGCGACGCCGCGGCGTACCGCGAAGCGCTGCGCGCCAACAACGGCAATGTCCCAGCCTGCCACGCAAAGCGCTGACGCTGGCGCGAGCGCCGGTCCGCGCCGCCTCGGCGTGCTCGGCTGGCCGGTCGCCCACAGCCGCTCGCCGGCGATGCACAACGCTGCGCTGCACGCGCTCGGCCTGGACCGCGACGGTTGGCGCTATCAGTTGCTGCCCGTCCCGCCCGAGCGGCTCGCCGAGACGGCGCGCGCGCTGCCGGCAGCCGGCTTCGCGGGCGCCAACGTGACGATCCCCCACAAGCACGCCGCCCTCGAGATCGCCGACTCGGCCACCGAGCCGGCCCGCGCGATCGGAGCCGCCAACACGCTCACGTTCTGCCCCGACGGCTCGATCGAAGCCGAGAACACCGATGCGCCCGGCTTTCTGGCCGCGCTCGGCGTCTCGCCGAAGGACATGACCGCGCTCGTGCTCGGCGCGGGGGGATCCGCCCGCGCGGCCGTCTGGGCGCTACGCGAGGCGGGCGCGCGCGAGGTGTCGGTCTGGAACCGCACGCCCGAGCGCGCCACCGAGCTGGCCCGCGACCTCGATGTCCGCGCGGTGCCCCATCCAGAGGGCGCCGATCTGCTCGTCAACTGCACGTCGGTCGGCCTGCACCCCGCCGATGACGCCGGAGAGATATCGGCCCCAGCCGGTCTACAACAGTCGGCCACTGGCCGGGAGGCGCTCAACTCCCTGGAGCTTACGTTCGATCAAGTCGGTATCTACGCCCATGTCGTCGACTTCGTCTACAACTCCGCCCCGACTCCTCTGCTCGCCGCCGCCCGGGCGCACGGCGCGCACGCCGTCGGCGGCCTGGAGGTCCTGCTCGGGCAGGGCGCTCTCAGCTTCGAGATCTGGACGGGCAGGCCGGCGCCGTTGGAGATCATGCGCGCGGCGCTCGCCGGCTGAGCGTAGGAGGGCGGCGCGGTGAGCGACGCTCAGCAACACGCCGGCCCGGATCTTCATGCGATCTTCGGCATGGACGGCGCAGCAGCCGCTCCGGTCGATCCCGTCGTCGAGGTCGAGCCCTACCAGGCCGGCGAGGACGAAACCGAGATCGAGGTCTACGGCCTCTCCGGCGCGCCCGAGCTCGAAGCCGCGCTCGAGGATGAAGGCGGCCTGGACGCGGCAGCGGCAGCAGAGGCGGCGACATCGGCGGGTGACGGGACCGCGACGGCTGGTGTGGAAGGAGCGGCCGGCAAGCAGGCCAAGGGCGAGTGGGCGGGCATCACGAGGCCAAGCCGCCGCGGCTCCTCTTCGCGCTTCTTGACGGACGTGATCGTCGACATGGGTCTGGCCTCGCGCGGGCAGGTCCAGGAGGCGATCGAGAGTTCGCGCAACGTGGGAACCACACCCGAGCGGGTGCTGCTCGAGAACGGCGCGATCAACCACGACGGCCTCGCGCGGGCGCTGGCCGAGCGCTACGGTCTCGATCACCTCGACCTGGGCATGTTCGGAGTCGACATGTCGGCCGCGAATCTCGTCACGACGGCTGCCGCCAAGCGTTATGGAGCCGTGCCGGTCGCGTTCGTGGACAAGCGTACGCTGCTGGTCGCGATGGCCGACCCCTCGAACGTGCTGGCGGTCGACGACATCGCGATCATGACCGGCTATGAGGTCCGGGTCGCGGTCGCCCCGCCCGAGGACATCGCCACGCTGATCTCCAAGCTCGACCGCCTCGAGGACGTCGTCTCCGACCACGACGGCCTGCTCGCCGCCGAAGAGGACCAGGACGCCGAGGTCGTCGACCTGCACGAGACGGCCGAAGACGCGCCGGTCATCAAGCTCGTCAACCAGATCGTCGCCCAGGCGGTGGAGCTGCACGCCTCCGACATACACCTTGCCCCCGACGGGCGCGAGCTGAGGGTGCGCTTCCGCGTCGACGGAGTCCTCCAGGACGTCACCACCGTGCCGCGGCGGATGGCCGCCGGGGTGATCTCCCGCGTGAAGATCATGGCCGAGCTGAACATCGCCGAGAAGCGCCTGCCCCAGGACGGCCGTGTCGGGCTGGCCATCGACGGCAGGCACGTCGATCTGCGCATCGTCACCTTGCCGAGCGTCCACGGCGAGGCGATCGTGATGAGGGTTCTGGACAAGGAGTCGGTCGTCGTTCGCCTGGAGACGCTCGGCATGGCCGAGCCCGAGCGCGAGCGTTTCGAAAAGGCCTGCCACGAAACCCACGGCGCGGTGCTCGTCACCGGACCGACCGGCTCGGGCAAGTCCACGACCCTGTATGCGGCCCTGCAGAAGCTGAACACGCCCGAGAAGAACATCATCACGGTCGAGGACCCCGTCGAGTATGAAATGGACGGCCTCACCCAGGTCCAGGTC
>DATJWI010000050.1:0-6679 GCA_035501375.1 Solirubrobacteraceae bacterium | reverse complement strand
GCTCGAGTACCGCGAGGCGCTGCTCATCGGCGCCGCCCAGTCGACCGCTTTGATCGCAGGGATCAGCCGAGAGGGAGTGACGATGGGCACCGGCCTGGCGCGCGGCCTGGACCACTCCGACTCGGCCAGGTTCGCGTTCCTGCTCGCCACGCCGATCATTCTGGCCGCCGGCCTGTTCAAGCTCCCGGACCTGCTCGGTCACAACGGCGACGGCATCAGGGGCCAAGCGCTCGTGGCGTGCATCGCGGCCGCGATCACCGCCGTCTTCACGGTCAGCTTCCTGGTCAAATATTTCAAGACCAGGACCCTGATCCCGTTCGCGATCTACTGCGTCTCGTTCGGGGCCTTCATGATCGTCTATACCCAGGTCACCTGACCCGTCGGGTCTCCGTCCCGGCCTCTACTCTGGGCGAGATGCCAGCTCCCAAGACCCCCCGGATCATCGAGGCGGGACGCGCCAGCTGGGCCTGGCGAGGGCCGATCGGGTTCCTGTTTCGCCTGGCGCTGGCCGCTCTGGTCCTGTTTGTGGCCATGTATGCGGCCGGTATCGAAGCGCGTGCGCTGCTCCTCGGCGGCGCTTTCACCGCCGTGATCCTCGGCCTGGCGGCGCAGCAGACGCTCGGCAACGTGATCGCGGGGACCGTCCTGCTCAGCGCCCGGCCGTTCCGGGTCGGCGACAGGGTGCGCCTGCAGGGCGGCCCGCTCGCGGGCCAGCTCGAAGGGACCGTCAGCTCACAGGGCCTGCTCTACACGACTTTCGTGACCGGCGAGGACGCGATCATGGTGCCCAACTCGGTCGTCTTGAACGTGGCTGTCACGGCTCAGTCGCCGGGCCGAACGCTGTAGCGCAGGAACAGGCGCGAATCGTGCTCCAGCGCGCAGGCCAGCCGCAGGCGGGCCGGAGTCTCCAGCTCCATGCCCGCGAGGATCCGCGGCGCCCGTTCGCCGCCCGCCGGATCGCCGCCCGCCAGAGTGGGTGAGAGCGACAGGAACAGCTCGTCGACGAGGCCGCCGGCCATCAGTTCGGTGTTCAGGCGGGGGCCTCCCTCGCACAGCACGGTCGTTACGTGCAAGCGATCTTGCAGCTCGCTCAGGGCGGCGCCCAGGTCGAGCGAGCCGTCTGGGCGGCGCGCGCGCACATAGTCCACGCTCGCGGCGGTCGTGGATGGCAATTGTCCAGGCGAGGGCGTCAGGATCGCGACCGTCGAGTCTGGATCGGCCAGCAGGGGCAGGTCCGGTGGGAAGGCGAGGCTCTTCGAGACCACGCACGCCAGGGGCTGCTCGCGCAGGCCGAGCTCGGCGCGCGCGCGACGTTTGTCGGGGTCGGGAACGATCGGGCCATAACGCTCGTCTCGCACCGTGCCCGCGCCGGCCATGACTGCGTCCACGACCGTGCGCAGCCCGTGGAAGAGGGCGCGGTCGGCCGGGTCCGATAGCGGCGCCGAGCGACCGCCGAGGGTCGCACGGCCGTCGACCGTCGAGACCATGTTCAGCAAAACGTGGGGCCGCGCGCGTGTGTGCGCGCGCGCAGCCCCCTCCGGCGGAAGCTCGTGAAGGCCCAGTCCGAGGACGATCTCGCGGGCGCCGGCAGGCTTCCCGGCAGGCAGCAGGCGACGGAACTCGATCGGCTCGGCGGCAGAGATGACGGAGGGAGTCATAGCAACTTGTAAACACTTGAACGGGACGACCTGCTACGGTCGTGGCGTCGTCGGCACAGAAGACCGGCGCAAACGTAGTGCAAGCGCTCGCAGGTCGAAGCTCTAAGCAGCATCCTCCGCGTAGCAGCACGCACCAGTAACGAGAGACCGTGGAGGAGTTCCATATATGCCTACTGGCACCGTAAAGTGGTTCAGCGACGACAAGGGGTTCGGTTTCATCACCCCCGATGACGGCGAAAAGGACCTGTTCGTCCATCACACCGGCATCAACGGCGAGGGTTATCGCTCGCTGCAGGAGGGCGCGAAGGTGTCCTACGACGCAGAGCAGGGCGACAAGGGCCCCAAGGCCGTCAACGTCCAGGCGATCTGAGGTCGCTCCCGCGGGGCCGGCGACGGCCGCAACCGCGGAGCCCAAGCTTGACCTGAGGGCCCGCTTTGGCGGGCTCTCGCTCGATGTCGCCTGGCGGCGGCGCATAGGGGCGGGCGCGCTTGGCGTGCTCGTCCTGTGCAGCATTCTTTACGTCGTGATCGCGGCCGACCGGCCGAGCCTGTTCGCGGCGCCGACCCACTCCGGCTTCTTTCCCGGTTGGATGGCCGGTCCGCTCGGCGGTCTGTGGCCCGGTCTGACCCGCAACGGCACGACGCTGCGCTGGATGTTCACGGGCGGCCTGGTCGTGATGTACGGGTGCTATTTGGCGGCCCTTGCCTGTGTGCCCTCGCTGCGCCTGAACGCCCGCTGGGTGGTCGCCACGATCGTGGCGATGCACCTCGTCTTCTTCCTGGCGCCGCCACTGTCGCTGACGGACATCTTCAACTACATCAACTACGGGCGCATGGAGGTCGTTCATCAGCTGAACCCGTACACGACCTATCCGATCCTCGAGCCTCACAGCGACCCCAGTTACGCACTCTCGAATTGGCACGAGCTGCTGAGCCCCTACGGCCCGCTGTTCACCTTGTTCACGTTCGCGCTCGTGCCGCTCGGTGTGGCCGGCTCGTTCTGGGCGATCAAGGTCGTGATGATGCTCGCGAGCCTCGGTCTGATCCTGCTCGTCTGGAAGTGCGCCAAGCTGCTCGGCCGCGACCCTGTCCGCGCGATCATGCTCGTCGGGCTGAACCCGATCGTGATCGTGTGGGGTCTCGGCGGCGACCACAACGATTTCTTGACCGTTTTCGCGATCGTGCTCGGCCTCTACCTGCTCCTGAGGGCCGGTGCGACCCGGGCCCTGGTCGGGGGCCGAGGAGTCGCCGGGCCAGACGACGGCCAGAGCGGCGATCCCGGTGTCGGGCATTCGAATGGGCGCGCGAGTGCCAAGCTGGCGCTGCCGGGACCTCTTGACGGCGCTCCTGTCTGGGATACCTGGCGCGGGCCGTTGCGGACGCTGCCAAGACGGGTCGGCGCCTGGCTGTGGCCGTTGTCGGGGGCCGAGATCGGGGCGGGGGCGGCGCTCGTGGCCGCCGCGGCGCTGAAGGCCTCGGCCGGGATCCTGATCCCGATCGTGCTGGCCGCGCTGCTGCGCTCGCCACGACGCTCGCTTCAGTTCGTGATAGGCCTGTTGGCTGCCGGCATCGCGCTGGGCGTCGCCAGCCTGATCGCCTTCGGTCTGCACATCCCCGACCTGGCGACCCAGAGCCGGCTGGTGACCAACATCAGCATCCCGAACCTGGCCGGCCTGGCGATCGGCACGGGCGGAGAGACCGAAGGTCTGCACTACGTGCTCACGGCAGCGCTCTTGCTGACCGTGATCGCCAGCTGCCTGATGGCCTGGCGCCGCCACGACGCGATCACGCCGGCGGGCTGGTCGACGGTCGCCCTGCTCGTCACGCTCGGCTGGGTTCTGCCCTGGTACATCCTCTGGCTCCTGCCCCTGGCCGCGCTCTCGCAATCGAAACGTTTGCGCACGACGGCACTCGCGCTGGGGGCCTACCTGATCATCGCCTGGGCGCCCGCCTCGGGCTTGGTCTGGACAGCGATCCACTTCCATCCCGACAAAACGCCGCTCGGGCGCCTGCACCAGCGCTATGTCAAGGAGCTTCTCAATTGAGGTCGTGGATCGCTTTGACGCGCTGTTCCTCGCCCTCGGGCACGCGGCCGTCGCGCCCGACATAGCCGTCCTTGCCGCCGGCGATCAGGTAGACGGCGTCGGTCTCGCCGCGGTTGCGGATCTTGCGCACGGTCGCGGCGTCCACCCTCGCGAGGCCGCCCGCGCGCAGGAGCTGGACCGAGCCGTCGCCGAACTCGATCTCGATCTCGCCCTTATGCACGAAGTAGAGCTCCTCCTGGACGTCGTGATAGTGGAAGCCCGATTCGATACCTGGCGGCATCACGATCGCGTTGACGCCGAACGCGGTCACGCCGAGGCCCTTGCGGACCTTGCGAAAGCCGGGGCCATCGCCGAGGTCGTCCAGGTTGCCGACGGCATAGCCCTCGCCGACGATCACGTTCGGGTACTCGGATGCCGCTGAAGATGCCTCCATTGCTATCGATTTCCTTTCGGTTGCGTGGTGGTCGTCGGGACCGGAATGATGGCTGGCTCAGTCGCTGGACGGTCTCGTTGTGGTCGGTCAGGTTTGTTGAAGGTCTACGGTGGTGAGTCGCCGGAAGGGCCTTCCGGCGTGCTCAATGCGCCGCAACGTGGCCGTCCTCGGGCTCGAGCGGCCGCTCCTCCTGGGCCCAGCGGACCAAGCCTCCGCGCAGCGAGTAGGCCTCGTAGCCGGCGGCTCTGAAGGCCTGTGCGGCCATGTCCGAGCGCGCGCCGACCCTGCAGTAGAAGACGACCGGCCGATCCTGCTCGACGGTGGCCGCCTGGGCGCTCAGCTCGACCAGCGGAACGTGGCGCGTGCCGGCGAGGTGGCCGGCCTCGCGCTCGTAGGGCTCGCGCACGTCGATCACCTGCAGGTCGGGCTCGCGCGCGCGCCAGCTGGCCAGCTGCTCGGGGTCGATCTCGATCTGGGTCGTGTCCAGGCCAGGGACGCTCATCGAGGCTTGAGCCTAGCGTGGGCGGCCGGGCACGGCATGTGGTGTCCGATCGGCTCGACTTGCCCGCGAGGCCCAGCGCCAGCACTCTGGCACGGCGCGTCGCCAGCGCCCCGCCCGGGTAGGCCCCGGTGGGCCGGTGTCAGTAGGATCGAACCATGTCAGAGACCATCGCCGGCGACGTCTACACGATCCCTCAAGAGCACCTCGATTTCTGCCAGACGATCGGCCAGATCGCGCGCGAGCAGATCGCGCCGAGATCGGCCGAGATCGACGAGCAGGCCGAATATCCGTGGGACATAAGGAAGGTTCTGGCCGAGCAGGACATTCTGGGCCTGCCGTTTCCGGTCGAGTACGGCGGCACCGGCACCGGCACCTTGATGTTGAACATGGCGGTCGAGGAGATCGCCAAGGTCGATGCCGCGTGCGCGCTGATCCTGATGGTCCAGGAGTTGGGGACCCTGCCGATCCAGCTGTACGGCTCAGACGAGCTGAAGGAGCGCTTCCTGCCGAAGTGCGCCTCCGGCGAGTGGTCGCCGGCGTTCGCCCTCTCAGAGCCCGAGGCCGGCTCGGACCCGGCGGGGATGAAGACGACCGCCGTCAAGGACGGCGATGAGTGGGTCATCAACGGCACCAAGAACTGGATCTCGAACCTGGGGATAGCCGACTTCTACATAACGTTCGCGGTCACCGACCGCGAGAGCCGGCGGATCACGGCGTTCGTGGTCGAGGCCGACCGGCCCGGGTTCAGCGTCGGCAAGCTCGAGCACAAGCTCGGCATCAGGGCCTCGCCGACTGGCCAACCGATCTTCGAGGACGTCAGGGTGCCTCAAGAGAACGTGATCGGCGAGGTCGGCCGGGGGCTGTCGGTCGCGTTGGGCACCTTGCAGCAGACCAGGCTCGGCGCTGCCGCCCAGGCCGTCGGCATCGCACAGGGCGCAACGGACTACGCGGTCGCCTATGCGCGCGAAAGGGTCCAGTTCGGCAAGCCGATCAACGAACTGCAAGCGATCCAGTTCAAGCTGGCCGATATGGAAACAAAGACGGCCGCCGCCAGGCAGCTGCTTTACAAGGCCTGCGCGATGGCCGATCAGGGCCATCCAGAGCGAGCGAAGTACTCGTCGATGGCCAAGGTCTTTGCTTCGGACACAGCGATGGCTGTGACTGTCGAGGCGGTGCAGGTCCTGGGCGGCTACGGTTATGTCAAGGAGTATCCGGTCGAGCGCATGATGAGGGACGCCAAGATCACCCAGATCTACGAGGGCACGAACGAGATACAGCGTGTCGTGATCGCTCGCACGCTCAAATAGGCGGCTCCGGGTGCGCGAGTCGTTCTCACCACGACAGCGCACAAACGGCCAGCTGCGCCGTGCCGGAGTGGCGGCCCTGATCGCGCTGTCGGTCGGTCTCGTCGCGATCGTCGTGGGCCAGGGCTTCAGCACCGTCGGCGCCTTGTCGGCGGTCGAGCACGTAGCCCTGGGCGTACTCGTCGTGGCGGTCTTGATCGGCGGCGCCGCATTTCTGGCCGTGCGTTTGGCGGGCTGGCGCGAACCGGAGTCCGAGGCCGAGTTCGAAGAGCTGGTGCGCCACTCCGAGGAGCTGGCCCGCGAAGGCTTGGCGATCGACCCGGACGAAGCCGAGTTCTTCGAGCTCGACCCGCTCGACGACGAGGACTTCGAGGAGCTCGTCAGAGACGCCCTCGACGAACTGCCGGACCTGTTGCGCAACGCGCTCGCCCACGTCGCGGTCGTGATCTCCGACGGTGGCGCCCGGGTCGGCGCTTACGGCCTCTACCAGGGCGGCCAGACCAGGCGCGAGGACACCCACGACCGGATCGTCATCTTCAGGGACACCCTGCGCCGCGACTTCGGCTACAGCCCCGAGCTGTTGCGCGACCAGGTCGTGCGCACAGTCAGGCACGAGCTGGCCCACCATGTCGGCTTCGACGAGCTGGGCGTCAGCCGTCTAGACCTTTGATCGCCTGGTCCACAAACGCCAAATCGGCGTAGTTCCCGTAGGATTCCCGCCCGGCAAACCCGGAAGT
>DATJWI010000049.1:0-2900 GCA_035501375.1 Solirubrobacteraceae bacterium | reverse complement strand
GCAGCAGGCCGTGCAGGACGCCGGACGCCTCGTTGCGGTGCAGCAGGCCGGGCTCTGAGTAGCGCACGGGCAGCTCGCGATAAGAGTGACGTTTGCTGGCATACAGATGGGCATGACCAGGGCAGTTCATCGGCTTGACGCCCATCTCCCGGCCCTCGACGTCGAGCGTGAACATGTTCTGCTTGTACTTGCCCCAGTGCCCCGAGGTCTTCCACAGCTCGGCGTCGTAGATCAGGGGCGTCTTGACCTCGGCGTAGCCGCGCACGGCCGCCATCTCGCGCGAGATCGCGACCAGCCTGTTCCATAGCCTGGTGCCCGCCGGCAGCCAGAAGGCCGAGCCTGGCGAGACGTCCGAGAAGGCGAACAGCTGAAGCTCGCGACCGAGTTTGCGGTGGTCGCGCAGCCTGGCCTGCTCCAGGCGCTCCAGGTGCTCGGCCAGTTCGGCTTTGTTGTGAAAAGCGGTCCCGTAGATGCGGGTCAGCATCGTCCTGGTCGAGTCTCCGCGCCAGTAGGCGCCTGCCAGCGACTGCAGCTTGAAGGCGCCGATCGCCGCGGTGCTACTGGCGTGCGGGCCGCGGCAGAGATCGGTGAACGGGCCGTTCGTATACAGCGAGACCGTGTCCAGACTCAGGCCTTTGGCTTTCGCGTCGGCCACGAGATCGTCGATCAGCTCGACCTTGTAGTCCTGGTGTTCGGCCACGAAGCGCTCGCGCGCCTGCCCGGGCGTGACGTCCTGACGCTCGAAGGGCTCGGCGGCCTTGACGTGGGTCATCATCTGGGCTTCGATCGCGGGCAGATCGGCCTCGGTCGGGGCGCTGTCGGCCGGGAACTCGAAGTCGTAGTAGAAGCCCTGTTCGATCGGCGGGCCGATCGATATCTTGACCCCCGGATACAGCTCCAGGACCGCGCTCGCAAGCACGTGGGCGGCGTCGTGTCTGATCAGTTCGAGCGCAGCCGGGCCGCTCTTGGCGGTAAGAATCGCGATATGGGCGCCGTCTGGCAGCGGCCTTGCCAGATCGCGGACCTCCCCGGCGCCATCGACGCCGGCGCCCGCACTCGCACCCGGCGCCTCTCCAACGCCCGGAGCCGAGCCACCCGCCGGCGGGTGGCTGACCTCGACCGCCAGCGCCGCCCGGGCGAGACCGGGCCCGATCGCCAAGGCGGCATCCTCGCCGGTGGCGCCGTCTGGGAGCTTCAGCTCGTTTCCGTCCGGGAGCGTGACCGCGATCGACATCTCAGGCGTTGCAGGCTACCCGGCGGCGGCAGATGAGCGCCGGTTCGCGCCGGCCGACCGCCTCGGCGAACGCCGATCGGTCCGAGCCAGAAACACCTGGTGACGACGCTCGTCTGCGGGTGAGAAGATCGGGAAATGCGGATAGACGAGCAGCACCCAATCTCCATCAAGCTGTATCCGGCCCAGGTCGAGGAGGTCGTCAGGGCCGCCACCGGCAGCGACGGTCCGAGCATCTCGGCTTTGATCGCCGATACCCTCAGCGCGCCACTGCCCAGCGCCGACCCTCGCACCGACGCGAACTCGGGCGCCGATACCAAGCCCGGAGCACCCGCCGAGGCCAGGGCCGCTGAAGAGAGTTCACGCCGAGGAGTCGGGCCGGGCGAGCATCTGAGGCAGAGGATGCCGATCGGCGAGATCGACCCAAGATTGTCGCGCTCGCTGTTCAGAGGCCTGTCGGTCCTGACGTGCTTCACCCCCGACGGCAAGCCGCGCGGTGTTCTCGAAATCGCCGACGAGCTGGGCATGAGCCCCTCGACGACCCATCGCTACGCCCTGACCCTGGTCGAGCTCGGGCTGTTGCGGCGCAGCCCGACGACGCGCAAGTACAGCCTGCCGACGCCCTAGAAAAGGAGCGACTCGAGCCCGATCACAGGCGAAGTCTCAAGGTCGCCTACGCGCCTCACGGCCAACAGGACGCCCGGCATGAAGGCCTCCCTGCCGGTCGTGTCGTGCCTGATCGTCAGCGTCTGGCCGACGTCGCCGAGGATCACCTCCTGGTTGGCGACAAGGCCCGGCAGGCGCACCGAGTGGATCGGCGGCGCCTGCGAGCCGGTCGCCTCTGCCATCAGCTCCGCCGTCAGCTTGGCTGTGCCGCTGGGCGCGTCGAGCTTCTGGTCGTGGTGCAGCTCGATGATCTCGGCCTTCGCCATCCTGGCGGCCGCGATCGCCGCGAAACGCATCATCAGGACCGCGCCGATCGCGAAGTTCGGGACGATCAATACGTTCGCGGCGGGCCTGCCCCCGTCCGGCCCGTCCCCCTCCGCGCGCGCATCCGAGCCCAACTCCGCCAGCAGGGACTCGACCTCGAAGCCGGTCGTGCCGACGACCACGTGCACGCCGGCTTCTACGCATGCCAGCACATTCGCGAGGGCCGTGTCGGGCCTCGTAAAGTCGACGACCACGTCGGCGCCGGCCAAGGCCTCCTCCAAGCCGGCCCCCAGCACCGGGTCGGCCTTGGCGACGAGCTCCATGTCCGGGGCGCCTTCGACCGCCCCGCACGTCGTCGCGCCCATCTTGCCGGCGGCGCCTGCAACCGCGACCTTGATCACCGCGCGCCACCCTTGCGGACGTCCACCCACGCGCGGGCGCCACCAACGCAAGCGGCGGTGCTCGGGCCGCTCACGCCGCCACCTTGCCGAGCGGCGCGAGCGCCTTCAGGAAAACGCCTTCGTCGGCGCCGACCCCAGCGGCCGACAGGGCCTCGGGAGCGAACAGCTCGCCGGCCAGCTCCTTCAGGTCCTCGATCGTGACCGCGTCGATGCGCTCGAAGATCTCCTCGACCGAGTAGATCGGCAGGCCTCCGAGCAGTGACGACCCGAGCCGGTTCATGCGTGCCGAAGTCGACTCCAACGACAGCGCCACCCTGCCCTTCAGGTTCTCGCGCGAG
>DATJWI010000048.1:0-5341 GCA_035501375.1 Solirubrobacteraceae bacterium | reverse complement strand
CCACCCGAATACTCTTTACACCACCCAAGTACCCTTCACACCACCCGAGTACTCTTCACACCACCCAAATACTCCTCACACCACCCGAATACTCTTCACACCACCCAAATACTTCTCACACCACCCGAGGCGCCCGCCGCCCCGCCGGGACCGGCCGACGAGAGCAGGCCGGACCTCAGCCGTACGCGGCTATCGGCGCGCCTTCGTACTTGGCTCCGGACGGGCTGACCCAGCGCACGCGCCAGGCGACGCCCGGGACCGAGGAGCTGTAACTCCAGTAGCCGAGCGATTCGGTCGTGATCGTCTTCAGGGTCGTGTACTTGTGGGCGCCTTTGCGCTTGACGAGGATCGTCGCTTTGGTCGGTCCACCAGCGGGGCGGATCAGGCCCCATAGGGAGTAGCGATGACCGACCTTGGTCACGGTCAGCGGCACAGGCCAACTCTGGTAGAGCGGCTTGGGCGCGCCGTGGACGGTCTCCAAGCCCGTCTGAAAGCCGATGAAGCCGCCGTTGACGCTCGCCCCGGCACGGCCGCCGAGGGGGTCGTCCTTGAGCAGATACTGCGAGAAGGCGGCTACCCGCGGGTTCGACCAGGCGATGTGCTCGTCGATCGCGTCGAACTGGGTCTGCTTGGACAGCGAGACGCCGAGTTCGCGGTTGGGGAGGCTCTGGACGCCGAACTCGGTCAGGTAGATCGGCACGCCACCGGGGATCGCGTGAGCGCGGGCGGCAGCGTCGAGCGCACCGGACAGCCGCGAGAGGGCGCCGATCGTGACGTCGTCGGGCTCGGGCGGGCGGTAGTAGGGACCGGCCGGCAGTGTGTAGGCGTGATGGGCGTAGCCCGCCGTCTGCAGCTCCCCGCATGAGCCTGACATCCGGTAATGGGCGTTCAGGCAGAGCGTGCCTCGCAGAAACGCCAGAGGCGCGACGTCATGCAGGATGGCGTGCTTGGCGCCTTCCTGGCGGAACATGCGGCGGCTGATCGAGTCGTAGCCGAACGGGGCTGTCTCGCCCATCAGGACCTGTGGGCGCGGGATCCCGCCCGCCACCAACCCGGCGTAGCCTGCCTGGTAGAGGCCGCGGTAGACGCGCGGGGAGGCCGGCTGACCCTTGGAGGTGAACTGCGGGCGCAGGAACGCCGGGTGGTTTGGCTCGTTCCAGATCGAGTACAGGACGCCCGGGCCGTAGTGGCGGGCGACGGCGGTCATGAACTGTTCGAAGTCCTGGTCGTCGGGGCTCGTGACATAGGGAGCGAGCTTGTTCGACGTCGCCCAGCGCGGGACGGGCGAGGTGATCGTGAGCAGGACCTTCCAGTGCAGGCGCTCGACTTCGTTGATCAGGGCGTCGTATTCGCCCCACGCGTAGGCGCCGGGGTTCGTGGCTTCGAAGCTCGGCTTGGTCGCGCTCTTCTGGCCGGGAGCGACCTCGAACCAGGAGAGCTCGACGCGTAGCGCTTTTACGCCGAGGGCCTGCATTTGCGCGATCGCGTGGGGGCGCGTGGCGCGGTTGAGCAGGTCGGTGGAGCCCTCGAAGTAGACGGCCTCGCCGTGAGATGCCAGGGCCGTCGGAGCGCCGGCGAGGACGCCAAGGACACAGAGTGCGAGGCTGCAGAGCAGGGCGGGAAGAAGGAGGGGCTTGTTTCTGGGCATGGTCGCTTAAGACACCTTCGGGCGGGGAGGGTTGCGGTCGGACTGAGATTTGGCGAGCGACGGAGCCGGGCGTCGCGAACGTCGAGTAGCGTTGCGGAGCATGACGATCGCAAGCGCACCGGACGACATCGTGCGGACACACGAGCAGGCTGCCGGCAACGACAGGCCGCCGCTGCTGGTCCTGGATCCGTTGCGGGCCTTCCTGGACGAGCATGAGATCGGCGAGGGCGAGATCGAGGCGCGACCGATCGGCGAGGGCCATTCGAACGTGACCTACCTGATCGAAAGGGATTCGAATCCCGCCCACCCGGGGGTCGTGCTGCGCAGGCCACCGCGGCCGCCGCTGCCGCCGAGCGCGCACGACGTGCTGCGCGAGGCGAGGCTGCTGAGAGCGCTGGCGGACACACCGGCGCGAGTACCGAAGGTTCTGGCGGTGTGCGAGGACGAAGCCGCGATCGGCTGTCCGTTCTACGTGATGGAGCTGATCCCGGGCGAGGTGATCGTGGCGCAAGTGCCGGATGAGCTGGACAGCCCTGAGCAGCGCCGCCAGATCGGCGCTGAGCTGATCGCAGCGCTGGCGGAGATCCATGACGTGGACTGGCGCGCGGTCGGCCTGGAGGGCTTCGGCAAGCCGACCGGCTACCTCGAGCGCCAGGTCCGGCGCTTCGGCGGGCTGTGGGACTTGAACAAGACCAGAGAGATTCCCGCGGTCGAGCGTGTCGGCCAGTGGCTGGCCAAGAACATGCCGGAGTCCGGACCGGCGACGATCGTCCACGGCGACTACAGGCTCGGCAACACGATCTTCGGCGCGCAGGCGCCGGCGCACCTTTTGGCTGTGCTCGACTGGGAGATGGCAACGATCGGCGACCCGCTCGCGGATCTGGGCTACCTGTGCATGATGTGGACCGAGGGCGGAGACCCGAAGGGCGGCATGCGGGAGTATTTGGGCGGCGTGACCCGGCGCGAGGGATTCCCGACCAGGGGCCAGCTGATCGAGGACTACGAGGCTGCGACGGGGCGCTCGATGGAGGACCTGCGCTGGTACACGACCCTGGCCTTGTGGAAGTCGGCGGTGTTCATGGAGGGCAACTACAAGCGCGCCGTCGCCGGCTCGACCGACGACCCGTATTTGAAGCAGTTCGGCGAGGGCGTCGTGGAGCTGGCCAAGCAGGCCGAGGGGGTGGCGCTCGGCGATGGGTGAACAAGGTGCCGATGGCGGCGTACGCGCGCGCGGGGGCGGTCCCGACGAGGACACGAGCGCGCCGCGTACGGGCCTGCTGATCGACTGGGGCGGGGTCCTGACCAGCAACCTGTTCGCTTCCTTCTACAGGTATTGCGTAGCGGCCCAGATCGACCCGAAGACGCTCGGCGAGCGGTTCAAAGCGGATCCAGCGTTCAGAGCGCTGTTGATCGCCCTGGAGAAGGGCGAGCTGGACGAGCCGGAGTTCGAGCTGAGATTCGCGGAGCTGCTGGAGGTCGAGCCGGCGGGCCTGATCGACGGCCTGTTCGCCGGTGTCGGGCCGGACCTGGAGATGATCGAGGCGGTGCGTAAGGCCCACGATGCGGGCGTGAAGACCGCTTTGGTGTCGAACTCGTGGGGCGTGCACCGCTACCCGCACGAGCTGTTCGACGAGATCTTCGACGGGATCGTGATCTCGGGACAGGAGGGGATCAGGAAGCCGTCGCGGCGAATGTACGAGCTGGGGGCCGAGCGCGCGGGCGTGGAGGCGGTGGCGTGCGTCTATGTCGATGACCTGCCGCATAACCTCGAGCCGGCCAAAGAGCTGGGTATGGCGACGGTGCACCACACCGCCGCCGAGACGACGATCCCCGAGTTGGAGCGGTGGCTGGGAGTCGCACTGTGCGAGCGCGAGGGCTCGCTCGGCTAGAGAACCACAGCGAGGGTGTCGCGTGCGCGTACGCACGTGCGCGCGCGCGCGACACCCCAAAAAGAGACCTGCGTCAGTCGCGCTTGCCCCGCCCGTAGAGCAGCTTGAACAGCCCGGCAAGCATCCGCGAGCGAAGCGAGCTGTAGGGATACATGAACGGTTCCTTCTTGGGCGCCAGCTTTGGCGTGACGACGATCGCCTGCTGGGAGCAGTACTTGCGGATACCGCCGGCGCCGTGGCGAGAGCCCAGGCCGGACGCCTTGGCGCCGCCCATCGGCAGCTCGAGGACGGTGTAGTTGATCATCGCGTCGTTGACGTTTGCGGCGCCGACCTCCAACCGCCGGGCGATCTGCTCGCCACGGGCGGTGTCGCGCGAGAAGACCGAGGCCCCCAAGCCGTAGGGCGAGTCGTTGGCCAAGCGCACAGCCTCATCGGCGTCGGCGACCTTCATGATCGGCAGGGTCGGCCCGAACGTCTCCTCGGTCATGCAGGCCATCGTGTGGTCGACGTCGACGAGCACGGTCGGCTCGTAGAAGCGGCCCTCACCGGCCGATTGAACGGCATGACCGCCCGCCAGCACGCGCGCGCCCTTGTCGACCGCGTCGGCGACATGGGCTTCGATCTTGGCGAGCTGGGGCGGGAAGGTGATGGCGCCGACCTCGACAGAGCCGAACCCCTGAGGAGGGCCGACCCGAAGCGCCCGGACTTTGTCTGAGACTTTGGCCACGAACTCGTCGTAGACGGGGGCCTCGACGTAGACGCGCTCGATCGAGATGCAGGTCTGGCCGGCGTTCTGCATCGCGTAGTAGGTGGCGAAGTTGGCGGCTCGCTCGAGATCGGCGTCGGCGAGCACGATCATCGGATCCTTGCCGCCAAGCTCGAGCGAGGCCGGGATCAGGCGCCGCGCCGCGGCTTCGGCGACCTTGCGGCCGGTCGCGGTCGAGCCGGTGAACATGATCATGTCGACGTGCTCGATCAGGGCGGCGCCGGTCGGGCCGCGGCCGGTGGCGACCTGGAAGACGTCCTCGGGCAGGCCGCACTCGCGCAGACCCTCGGCGATGAGCAAGGAGGTCAGCGGCGTTACCTCGGAGGGCTTAAGGATCACGGCGTTGCCGGCGGCGAGCGCCGGAATGCAATCGCCGACCGAGTTCACGAACGGGTAGTTCCACGGGCCGATCACGCCGATCAAGCCGAGCGGGCGATAGCGGAGCACGATCCGCTTGCCCTTGACGAGCAGCTGGCTAGGCTTGACGCGCTCGTCGGCCAGGTACTCGGGCGCCTGCTTGGCCCAGAACCCGAACGCGTTGCCGGCGTAGCCGATCTCGGCGAGCGAGGCGTCCTCGTAGGTCTTGCCGGTCTCGGAAACGATCGTCGCGATGATGCGCTCGGCATTGTCCATCACCCACTTCTGGGCGCGCCGCAGGATCTGGGAGCGGCCGTCGAAGCCGTAGGCCTCCCACGCGGGCTGGGCGATGCGCCCGCGCCGCGCCATCTCCGCGACGGCCTCCGGGCCGAGGTCGGGCACCGAGCCGATCGTCCGGCCGGTGGCCGGGCTCTCGACGGGAATCTCATCGCCAGCGTGGGCAACGCCGTTGTGGGCCTGGGGTATCGCGTGCTCGACGGTCGCCATCTGATCCTCCTCGTAGGTCGCTACCGAGCAGGCTACTCCTGTCCTCTCCCCTTTTCAGTGTCAGTCGGCCGATCGGCCGACTGAGGACCCCGTACATGTACGGGGTCCTCGACCGGCGCATGCGCCGGTCGACGGGAACGCCGCATGCGGCGTTCCCCGGGGCTGCACATGTGC
>DATJWI010000047.1:0-2075 GCA_035501375.1 Solirubrobacteraceae bacterium | reverse complement strand
CTTCCAGGTCCGCGTCCGCCCGCTGATGTTGGCGCGTCGCTTGGGCTTGGACTTGACGTTGACGGTCCGCACCTCGACTACGTGCACGTCGAACAACTCCTGTACCGCCTGCCTGATCTGGGTCTTGTGGGCGTTCGGATGCACCCTGAAGGTGTACTTGTCGGCAGCCGACAGGACATAGCTCTTCTCGGAGACGACCGGCCTGATGACCACCTGCGAGGCGTCCATCAGTCCTCCGCCTTTCCGTCGCCCGCACGCGCCTCCAGCGCGTCCAGCGCGAGCTGGGAGATCAGCAGCGAGGCGGACCCGACCAGGTCGGCGACGCCTACGTTCTCGTGGCTCAAGACCGACACCCCGCCGAGGTTGCGAAACGAAAGGGCGGCGTCTCGCTCCTCTGTGCCGAGCACGACCAGGACCGGCAGGATCTCGACGGGCGTGCCCCAATCATCGAGCAGGTCCGCGGCCTGGCTGGTCTTCGGCGCGGCGAACGCGCCGGCGTCCAGCACCGCCAGGGAGCCGCGAGTGGCATGCATGGAGAGAGCGCTTCGCAAGGCCGCGCGCTGCTCCTTGCGGTTGACCTTGAACGTGTAAGACCTCGGCTGGGGGCCGAACACCGTACCGCCGCCCGTCCAGATCGGCGAGCGGCTGGAGCCCGCGCGCGCACGCCCTGTGCCCTTCTGGCGCCACGGCTTGGCGCCGCCGCCCGAGACCTGGCCCCTGGTCTTGGTGGCCGCCGTACCGCGCCTGCGCGCTGCCTGCTCGGCGCGCACGCACTGGTGCACGAGCGCTTCGTTGAAGCGCGCTCCGAACGCGCCCTCGGAGAGCTTGACCTTCTTGGCCGGGCTCGCACCGAGCACCGCGGCCTCTGAGATTTTGGTCTTGGCGGAGCCCGCTTTCGCGCGCGCGCGTGTCGGCGTCTTGGCCGGTGTCTCAGGCATCGCCGCGCACCTCCACCACGCTGCCCCTGGCGCCCGGCACCGAGCCCCTCACCATCAAGAGGTTGCGCTCGGCGTCGACCGCCACGACCGAAAGGCCCTTCTGGGTCGCCCGGCGGCTGCCCATGTGTCCGGGGGCACGCAGACCGGGCATCACCCGGGAAGGCGTCGCCGAGGCGCCGATCGAGCCGGGAGCCCTCACGTTGTGCGAGCCGTGCGACTTGGGGCCCCGTTTGAAGTTGTGGCGCCTGATCGTGCCCTGGAAACCCTTGCCCTTGGAGATGCCGGCGACCTTGACCGTGGCGCCGACCTCGAATGCCTCGACGGTCACGGTCTCGCCGACCTGAAGCTCCGCAGCCTCGTCCCTGAACTCGACCAGATGCCTCAGCGGCGGCGCGTCCGCCTTCTTGAGGTGACCGAGCTCGGCTTTGCTCAGATGCTTCTCCCGGGCGGGCCCGAACGCGAGCTGCACGGCGTCGTAGCCATCGCGCTCGGCGCTGCGAATCGCGGTGACGGGGCACGGCCCGGCTTCCAGCACGGTGACCCTGGCGACCGCCCCGTCCTCCTGAAAGATCTGGGTCATTCCGAGCTTCTTGGCGATGATCGCGGGCATGGTCTTGGTCTCAGGTAGCAAGCCTGATCTCGATGTCGACGCCCGCCGGCAGGTGGTCTAGGCGCTGCAACGAGTCGACCGTCTTGGGGGTCGGCTGGTGGATGTCGATCAGGCGCTTGTGGGTCCTGATCTCGAAATGCTCGCGCGAGTCCTTGTCCTTGAAGGGCGACCTGATCACGCAATACACGTTCTTCTCAGTCGGCAACGGCACCGGGCCGGACACGGTCGCGCCCGTGCGCGTGGCCGTCTCCACGATCTCCTTCGCGGCGGACTCGATCGCCGACGTGTCATACGCCTTCAATCTGATCCTGATCTTGTTCTGGGTGGCCGGTGCCATCGTGTTTCGCTCTCGTGTTCGCTTGATCGGTCGGGTCTGTTCGGTCGTTGCTGTCGTGTTCGTCGGGGCCTAAGCGCGGGGCTGGCTCCGCGCGCGTCGCATCATTCCGCGGAGCCCGCGCTCCGGCGGGTCTTCGAATCGTCGTATCGGACTGCTTGCTCTTGGTGCGACGCCGCCGGGCAGGCCGGCG
>DATJWI010000046.1:0-11775 GCA_035501375.1 Solirubrobacteraceae bacterium | reverse complement strand
GCCGGCGTAGGTGTAGAGGCCCTTCTGGTCGAGCCCTTCGATCAGGCGCAGCCGCGGCAGGTGGGTGTGGATCGAGCCGCCCTGGAAGGTCGGTACCAACGGGTAGTCGCGCAGGAGATAGATGAACATGCCGGTCAGCTGGGAGTCGGACCGGTAGGCGTCGATGTGCCGGGCGAGAAGCGCCGACTGGAAGCCGTAGCTGCCGGGACCGCCGGACGGGTTGAGGGTGTTCGATTCGGCTCCGAACTCGCTGACGACGAGGACCTTGCCGGGAAACGTGCGCTGCATCGCCCGCAAACGCCTGAGGACTTCGGCGCTGACCGCTGACGGCGAATTGCGGGGGTTGTCGTACCAGCCCGAGTAGTCGGTCTCGGCGATAGCGTCGACGCCGGCGTACAGTGTGCCGGGACTGTGCGGCGGGTGATCGCCCCAGACGTCGACGGCGACCATCCGGGCCGGGTCCCGGGCGTGCAGCCAGTGGGTCATGTCCTGGACGTAGCGGACCTCGGCTGCGTCGTGGCCGTTGTCGGCGACCTCGTCGAGCAGGTTCCAGGCGAACACGGACGGGTGCAACTGCTCGGCGATAGCTCCCTGGCGCGCCTGTTCCTCGGCGCCGGCCAGCAAGGCAGGGGTGTTCGAGTACCAGTTGCCGGCGCCTTCGACGGGGCCGACCCCCTGCCAGACCAGGATCCCGGCGGCGTCGAGGCGTTCGAGCAGGCCCGGATAGAGGGGGTGCTGGGCGCGCGCGGCGTTCGCGCCGGTCGCGCGCAGCTCGCTGACGATCGCGTTCTCGTCGCCGCTCGTCAGGGCGTCGCCGTGCCCGAGCGCGTCCTCCTGGATGCTCGCGCCGTGGAGCTGCAGGTGCTGGCCGTTCAGGTAAAGGGACCCCCCGTGCCAGGTCAGCTGGCGCAGCCCGACCTTTGCGGAGTAGCTGGACTCGTGGCCGACCGCCAGCGTCAGCCGGTAGAGGGACGGGCTGCTCGGCGACCAGAGGGCCGGTTCTTGGACCTCGACGGTGGTCGCGAGGACGGCCGCCTGGCCGTGGCCGAGCTTGGCTTCGGGGAAGTGCAAGGCGATCGTCTGGGATCCGTGCACGAGTGTCCCTTCGACCGCGATCGACCGCCCGGCGGCCCCTTCGTTTTTGACTTCGATCCCGACCTTGACGCCGGCGGCCTGGGCGGCGGGCGCCCCAGGGCAGGGGGCGCGCACGCAGACGACTTGGCCCGCGGGACTGGCGGTGTCGGCGGGGAGGGTCGTCGCGATCGTCGGGTGCAGCAGAACGCTTGAGCCGATCGGGCGCACTTCGACTGGTCCGCCGAGACCGCCCCAGTTGAACCAGGTCCTGTGGTAGCCAAGCCGCTCCTGGGCGGTCGGGTTGCGCCAATCGACGCGCACGACCAACGTGTGGCTGCCCGGGGCGAGGTCGGCGGTGCGCAGTTCGAACGGCAGGTAGGACCCTTTGTGGGAGCCGGCCAGGTGGCCGTCGACCCAGGCCGAGGCATAGAAGTTGGCGGACTGGAACGTGAAGGCGTACGGGCCGGCGGTGGCTGCGTCGAACGTGGTCTCGTACCAGGCGACCGAGCCTTCGAAGTTGGCCTCGGCTGTCTTGCTCTGCCAGGCGTAGGGTTCGACGACGTTCGGGACCTGTACGCCGCCGCCGCCGAACCCGCCCCTCCGCCAGCCCTTCGCCAGGCCTCTGTCGGCGCGGTCGAGACGCCTCGTCCAGCGCGTCAGGACCATGCGTCCGCCGGGGCCTTCTGAGATCGGCGACGAGCTGGGGATCGCTTCGACGGTCGTCTCCTGGGGCCGGGCGGCGCCTGGGGAGAGCAGGCCGAGCGCGAGGATGCCGGCCAGCACGGCGCAGATGCCGGCGCCCGCGAGCGCGGCTTTGGTACGGGAGACGGTCCTCGGCATCGGTAGGGAACTAAACAATGCCGGACGGCGTTCAGAGCGGCGTGTGTGGGGCCGTCGCCGCGGGGTCGCCAGCGCCGCCACTGCCACTGCCGTCGCCGATGTCGGCGGCCGCGAGCATCGACTCCAAGAGCAGGCGGGCGCCGGCCTTGGCGAGCGGTTCGTTGAGGTTGCCGCACTTCGGCGATTGCACGCACGAGGGGCAGCCATCGGCGCAGCCGCAGCCCGCGATCAGGCGGTGGGCGTCGGAGCAGAGCTCCTCGAAGCGGGCGTACGCGGTGCGGGCGATGCCGATGCCGCCGGGGTGGCCGTCGTAGATGAAGATCGTCGGGCGGCCGGTCTGGGGGTGCAGGTTGGTCGACAGGCCGCCGATGTCCCAGCGGTCGCACATCGCGATCAGAGGCAGGACGGCGATCTGGGCGTGCTCGGTGGCGTGCAGAGAGCCGAGCAGCGACTCCAAAGGGATCGTGGACTCCAGCCTCGGCGTGTCCAGCTCGAACCAGAGGGCCTGCGTCGAGAAGCTCGTTTCCGGCAGATCAAGGGCGACGAGGTCGATCTGAGCGTGGTCTGAGATGCGCCGGCGCTGGTATGCGAGAACGGTCTCGGTGACAGAGACCTGGCCGAAGCTGAGCGTGACCCCGAGCGTCTCACGACATTCGAGCAGGCGCTCGATCGCCGTGTCCGTCTGGCGCTTGGGCTGGGTGTACCAATCTCCGTCGAAAGGAGAAACGAGCGCGCGCCTGTGGTCGAGATCGAGCTCGCCGACCGCAAAGGGGCGTCCCTGGTGCAGATAGATCGCTCCGGCGTGGACCGTGGAATGCGCCCGTGCGGCCTCGGTGTGACCAAGAAGCTCGCCCGATGAGATATCGACGATCGCGAACTGCTCGGGCGAGGCCGAGCGCAGCGAGAACTCGCCCGCCGGGTATCGACCGGCATGGCGCGGAACGTAGGCCTCGCGCCCGCCGGCGCGGCGCAGGCGCAAATGGCCGGCGCTGACGAGCCGCTCGGCCTGGGCTTGCATCCTTGGGCCGAAGATCTCCAGGTCCGCCGGTTCGAGCGGGCCCTCGTGGGCGGCGCAAAGCAGGTGGGCGTCGAAGATCGGCGGGCTCTCGTGGTCGAGGATCGCGGCCTCGACCGGGCGCTCCAAGAACTCGTCTGGGTGCTTGCAAAAGAACTGGTCCAGAGCGTCCTCGCCCGCCACGTACACGGCCAGACCGCGCCCGCGCCGCCCCGCGCGGCCCCACATCTGGCGCAGCGAGGCGACCGTGCCCGGGAAGGTCACGACGAGCGCCGCGTCCAGTTCGCCGACGTCGATGCCCAGTTCGAGCGCGTCGGTCGTGACGACCGCCTTCAGCTCGCCCTTTGTCAGGCGCGCCTCCAGGTCACGGCGCTGCTGCGGGGTGTAGCCGGCGCGGTAGGGCTCGATCAGTTCTGCCAGATCGCCCTGGCCGGCCGACTCCAGCTCCTGGGCGGCCAGCCTGCTGAGCAGCTCGACGCCCTTGCGCGAGTTGATGAAGCAGATCGTCCTGGCCCCTTCGCGGACGAGCCTGGCCAAGAGTTCGGCAGCCTCGGCCAGGGCAGAGCGGCGGGTGCCGAGCGCGGCGTCGGTGAGCGGCGGGTTCCACATCGCGATCTGGCGCTTGGGTGTCGGAGAGCCGTCCTTGGCGATCCAGGAGAAGTCGGCAAGACCGGTCAGGCGCTCGGCCAGCTCCTTCGGATTCGCGATCGTCGCCGAGGTCAGGATGAAGTTCGGCTCGGTTTTGTAGGTAGCGGCGATCCGGCGCAGCCGGCGCAGGACCCCGGCCACATGCGATCCAAAGACGCCCCTGTAGACGTGGGCCTCGTCGACGACGACGATCGCCAGGTTCGCGAACAGGTCAGCCCAGGCTTCGTGGTTGGGCAGGATGCCGACGTGCAGCATGTCCGGGTTGCTGAGGACGACGTTGGCGTTGCGCCTGATCTCGGCCCTTGCCTCGCGCGGGGTGTCGCCGTCGTAGATCGCGGGCCGGACGTGCTTCGTCAGGCCGAACGCGTTCAGCGCGCGGGCCTGGTCCTGGGCCAGGGCCTTGGTCGGGTACAGGTACAGCGCCCGGGCGCCGGCCTGGGCGCAGAGCAGGTGCAGGGTCGGCAGCTGAAAGCACAACGACTTGCCGGAGGCCGTGCCGGTCGTGACTATCACCGGCCCGGTCGTCGCGGCGTGCAGGGCCTCGGCCTGGTGTGTGTACAGGCGCTCGACACCGGCGTCCCGCAGGGCTTTCAGCGCCCTTGGGTCCAGCTCCTGGGGAAGCTCCGCATAGCTCGCGGGCCCTGGTCCTTCGCGCGCCTCGCGTACGAGCCGCTCGTCGGCGCGGCCCTCGTCCAGGAGGCCGCTCCAGGGCGAGGCGACGCGCTCTTTGACGCCGCGCCCGCGCGGCTGGACGGCCGGGACGGGCTCGCTCGGGGCCGGGGTAGTGGGCTCGGTCGTGCCGGGCGTCGCCATCGCTTGCGATAGTAGGCCCGATGCCTGACTCCGCTGGCGCCGCTTGGTCCAGAGCCCGCACTTTCCACCATTCCCTTTACCCGGCCGCTGCGATCGCCGCCGCGAAGGCCAAGCTGGAGCTGTCCGTGTCGGTGTGTCTGCCCGCGCGCGAGTGCGCCGGGACGGTCGGCCAGATCGTGGCCGTCCTGTCGGGGCTGCGCGAGGCCGGCGCGATCGACGAGATCGTCGTTATCGACGCCGCCTCGGCCGACGGCACCGCAGAGGTCGCTCGCCAGGCTGGCGCGAGCGTCCACCAGGAGGCTGAGCTGATGCCCGAGCTGGGCCCGGTCCTCGGCAAGGGCGACGCGATGTACCGGGCCTTGAGCGTTCTTTCCGGCGACTTGGTCTGTTACCTGGACGCCGACACCGAAAGTTTCTCCTCCCACTTTGCGACCGGCCTGCTAGGGCCGCTCCTGTGCGAGCAGAACGTGTCGTTCGTAAAGGCCTTCTATCGCCGGCCGATCGGGGGCGTGGGCGCGCGCGCGGAGGTGCGGGCGCGCGTGGGCGTGGGCGTGGGCGCGGGCGCGGGCGGTGGCGCAGGGGCGGACATGGCGCGCGCGGACGTCGGTGAGGGGGCGGAGGAGCCGGACGGGGGCGGGCGGGTCAACCACCTGATGGCCAGGCCGGCTTTGGCGCTCTTCTACCCCGAGCTGGCCGGCGTCCGCCAGCCGCTGGCCGGCGAGGTGGCGGCGCGTCGCGAGCTGCTGGAGAAACTGCCGTTCGCGACCGGCTATGGCGTCGAGATAGCGATGCTGATCGACGTCTGGCGGGCCGCCGGCCTGGACGCGATCGCCCAGGTCGACCTCGACGAGCACCGCAACCGCCACCAGCCTCTGGCCGCGCTCGTGCCGATGGCCGAGACGGTCCTGGCCACGATCGCTAGACGCTTGCAGCGGGAGGGGCGGCTGACGGGACTGGAAGGCGGCCCGGACGCGGCGCCCTTGGAACGCCCACCGCTGCGTGAGGCAAGGGCGGCGCATGAGGGCCAGCGCGCGTGCGTTGACGCGCCCGCGACCGACGCGACGAGCGGGGCCGAGGTGGCTCTTGGGGCAGAGTTGGCGCGCGAGGCCGGAGCAGCGCGTTGAGTCTGCGCTGCGTCTACCTGGACCTCGACAGCACCCTGCTCGGCAGGGGCGCCTCGCTGCTGCACGACGGCGACGGCAACGTCACGATCGACGGCGTACGCGCGATCCAGGCGTGCCTGAGGGCGGGCGTCGAGGTCGTGCTGATGTCAGGGCGCCGGCGCGTCACGGTGCAGGAGGACGCGCGGCTGTTCGGCCAGGACGCCTTCATTTACGAGGCGGGCGCCTGCGTAGTGATGGGCCTGGGGTCCGCGTCGGGCGCCGGCACGGGTGGCGAGGAGCACTGGCTGACAGGCGATTTGGTGCCCGGAGAGCTGACGATCGCCGAGCAGATCGAGCGCTCGGGCGCGCCCGGGCTGCTGCTGGAGCGCTACGAAGGGCGCCTGGAGTACCACGAGCCCTGGCACGTCCAGCGCGAGGTCTCGCATCTCTTCAGAGGCTTGGTCGACGCTGCCGAGGTCGACGCCCTGCTGGTGGAGCACGGCCACGGCGGGCTGCGCCTCGTCGACAACGGTGTCGTCAACCGCCGCTCCGAGGCCCTGGCCGGGCTGCCGC
The DNA here is from genome assembly GCA_035501375.1 of Solirubrobacteraceae bacterium. GTDB lineage: Bacteria > Actinomycetota > Thermoleophilia > Solirubrobacterales > Solirubrobacteraceae > Palsa-744. The sequence continues at coordinate 5,709 of DATJWI010000046.1, read as the reverse complement.
ACGTGCGCGGCTACCACCTGGTGCCGGCGGGCGCCTCCAAGGCGGCGGCTGTCGCCTTCCACAGGCGCGCCAAGGGCTACGAGCGCAGCGAGACGATCGCTGTGGGTGACTCCCGCGAGGACCTGGCATGCGCCGGCGAGGTCGCCATGTTCTGGCTGGTCGCCAACGCCGTCGTCCGCGATCCCTCGATCCGCGAGGCCCTTGCGGGCTACCCGAACACGCGGGTCACGGAGTCGGGCCACGGCGCCGGTGTGTACGAGGCGGTGGTCGGCACGCTGATGGGCTGACCGGCGGCGGCCCCTAAATGATGCCTTCGCGCTTCTCCTCCTCGTAGAGGCGCTCGATCACGAACTCCTTGAGCAAGGTCTGGTAGCCGGTGTTGCGCGCGGCCGCCATTGCTCGCAGGCGTTTCAACGTGAACTGGTCGAAGCGGATCGCGATCGGCGTCGTACGGCCCGGCCTGATCATGTCCTGCATCTGGAGCACCTTTTCGCGCTTGGCCTCGGCCTCGAAGAACTCGTCCGGGTCGAGCGAAAGGCCTTTGGTCGGGTCGACTTCCTCTGGGCGGGCCACTGGAAGCTTAGTATATACGAAAGAGATCGGGCTCTGAGTGTACTTCTATTTTTCGGATGGCGTATAACGATCGCTATACGCGTGTCAAAAAAAGAAGTCGAACATCGGCGCCTTTATCTTCGTCACCCCGCCCACAGCCTCCGCGTCGCCCTGCCCACAGCCTCCGCGTCACCCCGCCCACAGCCTCCGCCAGAACCCCGGTCGCGGGCGTCTGCGCCACAGCGCCGGTGGCGGCACCGTGGCGCGCACCAGCGCCACCCACTCCGCCAGCGGCAGCTCCCCGGAGATCAGCCGCCCCAAGGCGACCGTGACCGGCGCCTGCACGCCCGCGCGCTCGAGCGTGCGTCCCAGCAGGGGCACCGACTCCAGGGCCTCCACGGCCTGGCCGATCCGGTCCGGGATCTCCGCAGCCGGCACGCCCGCGGCCAGGAGCTCGCCGGCCCGGCGGTTCCTGCTCTCGCTCGCGAGCGCCGTCGCCACAAGGTCGCCCGCGCCCGCCAGGCCGATCATCGACTCCGGGCGCGCCCCCAGACCGTCCGCGTAGCGCCACACCTCAGCGAAGATGTGACCCGCGGCCGCCCCCGCCGCGTTCAGGCCCTGTGCCTCCGTCGCACCCGCCGCCAGCGCGGCGGCGTTCTTGGCGGCCCCAGCCAGCTCGACCCCGACCGGGTCGTTCGACTGCTCGCACACGACCCCGGCCCGCGTGAACACGTTGGCCAGCGAGCGCGCCAGGTTCTCATCGACGCACGCGGCCACCAGGGCGGCCCCCTCGTTGACCATCTCCTGGGCGTGCGCCGGGCCGCCCAGGCACGCCACCCGCTCGGCGCCGAACCGTTCGCTCAACAGGCTCGTCGGCGGCGCGCCGTCGGGGGGCACGAGGCCCTTCGCCGCCGACACGACCGCCGCACGCCGGGGTAGGCTGCCGCTGCCGCTGCCGCTGCCGCTGCCGCTGCCGCTGCCGCTGCCGCCCGGTCCGGTCCGCGGCCCGCTCCCGCGGGCCACGCCGCTCGCGCCGCCCCCGCCGGCAAGCGCTTCGATCACCTCGCCCAGCCCGCGCGAAGGCACCGCCAGGAACACGTAGTCCGCGCGCGCCACACCCGCGGTCGCCGGCTCCACTTTCAGTCCGGTCGGCAGCTCGACACCAGGCAGGTAGGCCCGGTTCTCGCGCTCGGACTCCAGCAGCGCCGCCTGCTCGGCCGTCCGCGTCTGCAGGGTCGTGCGCAGACCTCCGCGCACCAGCAGCACCGCCAGCGCCGTGCCGAACGAGCCGGCCCCGATCACGCTCGCCCGTCGCGGCCCCGGTGTCGGCAGCACCCGCGAGCGGGCGCCACGCCCGCCCGGGCTCGGAGTAGGCTCGGGCTCGGTCACGATGAGCGAGCCTACTGACACCCGTCATCCCGCGAGTCCGATCGCCGCGCATCCCAGCCCGGACCCGGCCGCGCGCGCGGGGGTCGGCTCGCGCCATACCGGCGCGGCCTGGATCAACTGGGCCGGCGACCAGCTCTGCCGTCCCGCCCTCGTCGAGACGCCGGCCTCGATCGAGGAGATCGCCGCCGCGGTGCTGCGCGCGGGCGAGCGGGGCCTGCGCGTCCGGGTCGCCGGCTCGGGCCACTCCTTCGGCGACATCGTCCTCACCGACGGCCTCCTCTTGCGGCTAGACCGGATGAGCCGTGTCCTCGACGTCGACCGCTCGTCGGGCCTCGTCCGGGTCCAGGCCGGGATCACGATCCACGAGCTCAACCAGCGCGTCGCCGAGCACGGACTCGCGCTGGAGAACCTCGGCGACGTCGACGCCCAGACGCTGGCCGGCGCGATCGCCACCGCCACCCACGGCACCGGCGCCCGGCTGCGCAACCTCTCTTCCCAGGTCCACGATCTGACGCTCGTGCTCGCTGACGGCTCGACCTTACGCTGCGACGCCGACTCCGACACCGACACCTGGCGGGCCGCCAGGGTCTCACTCGGAGCCCTTGGCGCGATCGCCGAGGTCACCCTCCGCTGCGTCCCCGCCTTCACCTTGCGCGGCACCGACGCTCCCCGGCCTCTGGCTGAAGCGCTCGACGACTTCGAGGACCTGGCTCTCGCCAACGACCACTTCGAGTTCTTCGTCTTCCCCCACGCCGACACAGCCCTGACGCGTACGAACAACCGCACCGACGAGGCTCCCCGTCCGCGCTCGCGCGCCCGCGCATACGCCGAAGACGTGCTCCTCACCAACCACGCCTTCGGCCTCTTCTGTCGCCTCGGCCGGCGCTTCCCGGGCCGCATCCCCGAGATCAACCGCCTCGTCACCCGCCTGGCCGGCGCCAGCACGCGCGTCGATCGCTCCGACGCGATCTTCGCCAGCCCCCGCCTCGTCCGGTTCACCGAGATGGAGTACGCCCTGCCCCGCGAGGCCACGCCCGAGGCCGTCCGCCGCGTCATGGCGCTCATCCCCGAGCTCGGCTTCGCCGTGCCCTTCCCGATCGAGGTCCGAACCGTCGCTGGCGACGACGCTCTGCTCAGTCCCGCGTCCGGCCGCGACTCCGGATATGTGGCCGTTCACATGTTCGAGGGCATGCCCCACGAGCCCTACTTCCGGGCCGTCGAGCAGGTCATGGACGAGCTCGGCGGACGGCCTCACTGGGGCAAGCGCCACAACCAGACCTCAGAGACCCTGCGTCACCGGTACCCCGACTGGGCGATCTACCAAAGCGTCCGCAAGCGCCTCGATTCCCGCGGTCTCTTCTCCAATCCCTACACAGATCGCGTGCTCGGGCCGGTCGATGCCTGACCTCCTGGAGCGTCTCGAACGGGCCACAGCCGGGATCGAGCCGCCGTTCGCGCTCGTCGACCTCGACGCGCTCTCCGAGAACGCCGCCGACCTCGAACGCCGCGCCGCGCCCAAGCCGATCCGCCTGGCCTCCAAGTCGGTGCGCTGCCGCTCCCTGCAGGCTCGCGTGCTCGCGTGCCCCGGCTTCGCCGGCACGCTCGCATTCACTTTGCCCGAGGCTCTGTGGCTTGCCAGGCACGGGTTCGACGACATCCTTGTCGCCTATCCAACAGCCGATCGCGCCGCTTTGCGTGAGCTGTCCGCTCTTACCGCCGAACTGCCGCAGGCACGCGTCGCCGTGATGGTCGACGATGTCGCCCAGCTCGACCTGATCGAGTCCGCGATCGGGGCCGGCCGTCGCGCGGGCGCGGCCAGCGCAGGCGTTGTCGGTCGCGGCCTCCGGTCCGGCCCGGTCGCTGGCGCCGCCGGACACCTCGAGACGGAATCGGCGATCCGGGTTTGCATCGACCTCGACGCCTCCTACCGTCTGCTCGCTGGTCGCATCGCGATCGGCGCCAAGCGCTCGCCCGTCCACACGCCCGCCCAGGCGGCCTCGCTCGCCCGCGCGATCATCGCCCGCCCGTGGGCCCAGCTCGTCGGGATCATGTCCTATGAGGCCCACATCGCCGGCCTCGGCGACGCCCCGCCCGGCCATCCCTTCCGGGCCCGCCTGATTGGAGCCCTGCAATCTCGCTCCGCCGCCGAGCTGGCCGAGCGCCGGGCCGCGGCCGTCGCCGCGGTGCGTGACCTGGCGCCGCTCGAGTACGTCAACGGCGGCGGCACCGGCAGCCTGCACCTCACCGCCCGCGAGGACGCTGTGACCGAGGTGACCGCTGGCTCCGGCCTCTACGGGCCGGCCCTGTTCGACGCCTACCGCGCGTTTACGCCCCAACCCGCAGGCCTCTTCGCCCTGCCCGTCGTGCGCAGGCCAGGCCCCGGCGTGGCCACCGTCCTCGGGGGCGGCTACCTCGCCTCCGGCCCCGCCGACGCCGCGCGCCTGCCCGTTCCCTTCCTGCCCGCCGGCCTGCGCCTCGATTCGCGGGAGGGCGCCGGCGAGGTCCAGACGCCCCTGATCGGCGCCGCCGCCGATCGCTTGTCGGTCGGCGACCGGGCCTGGTTTCGTCACGCCAAGGCCGGCGAGCTGTGCGAGCGCTTCGCCAACCTGTACCTGCTCTCGGGCGACGCCATAGTCGAGGAGGCGCCGACGTACCGCGGTGATGGACAATGCTTCCTATGAGCCCCGCCAAGATCGAGCCCACTCTGCGCGAGGTCGTCGAGACGCTCGCCCCGCTCGAGCGCACGCCCTGCTCTCCCGGTGAGAGGGCCGCGGCCGAGTGGCTGCAGGAGCGGCTGGCCGCCGTCGCGGGCGTCGAGGCCGAACTCGAGGACGAGCCCTCGTGGGGAACATTCCCTCCGACCGCCGTCGGTCTCGGCCTGGCCGGCGCACTGGCCGCTCTGCTCGGCCTGCGCAGTCCGCGTGACGATCGCCGGCACGGCTCACGCGGGCGGCGCGCGCTTGGAGCGCTCCTGGCGGCGGCCACGTTCGCCGGGATCGTCGACGAGGCCCACAACGGGCCGCGCTTCCTGCGCCGCCTCGTTCGCCGCCGCCGTATCACCGTCAACCTGATCGGCCGGGCCGGAGACCCTGGCGCCGAGCGGACGCTTGTCGTGATCGCCCATCACGACGCGCCGCAGACCGGGATCCTCTTCGACCAGACCCTCCAGCGTCGGATCTACGAACGGGCACCCCGGCTCGTCGAACGTTTCAAGACGCCCCTGCCCCAATGGTGGTTCGGGCTCGCCGGCCCGCTCGCGACCCTGCTCGGCCGTCGTCGCCTCGGCCTGGTGCTCGGCCTGCTCGGCACCCTGCTCGTGGCCGACGTCCTGCGCAGCGAGACCGTGGCCGGCGCCAACGACAACCTGTCGGGCGTCGCCTCGCTTGTCGCCCTGGCCGAGCTCCTGCGCGAGGCGCCGATCCCCGGGCTGCGCGTGCTGCTCGTCTCCTGCGGCGCCGAGGAGACCCTCCAGGACGGGATCCGGGCGTTCGTCGGCAGCCATCGCCACGAGCTGGATCCCGAGACGACCTGTTTCGTCAACCTCGACACCGTCGGATCGCCGCATCTCGTCCTGCTCGAGGCGGAGGGGCCGGTTCGCATGGAGGAGTACCACGGCCCCTGGTTGCGCGACCTGTTCGAGCGCCGGGCGGAGGCCCTTGGCGTCCACCTGCGCCGCGGCTACCGTGCCCGTGCCTCGACGGACTCCATCATCCCCAGCCGCGCTCGCTACCCCACGGCGACGCTCGTCTCGATGGCTGACTGGCTGGC
>DATJWI010000045.1:0-5717 GCA_035501375.1 Solirubrobacteraceae bacterium | reverse complement strand
GCGGGATGTGGTCTAGCGCGTCCCAGGTCTTCAACAGCCTGCCGGTCTTCAGGTCGTACTCCTGGACGGCCGAGTCGATCAGCGCGCCGTTGTAAGCGCCGCCGTAGCTCGACAGATCCAGGGCCACGTCCTTGTTCGCCGTCACCCACGCGTCTTCACCGCTGATCGTGAACTCGTGCAACGTGATCTTCCAACCGTCGGCGCCCTTCAAGCGGGCGACGGTCTTGTAGTGCTCGTCGACGACCACGTCTTCGCCGCTTTCGGTCGAGCCCGTGTTGGTGACGACCCCCTGCCACCAGGCCAGGACCGGTTTGCCGTGGTATCTCTGGGCGCTCAGGTTCGAGGCGACCATGCTTTCGGGGACGGCCTCGAACCAGACCGGCTGCAGGTCCTTGTCGAGGATCAAAGGCCCGCTCTGGCCGACCATCGGCGGGTAGTTCAGGTTGTAGAAGCTGGCCGTCAGCACATAGCCGCCCGCCAGCTCGGCGCTTGCGGTCGAGCCGTTGACGGCCAGCTTCGGCGGGTGCAGGTCCGGCGCCGAGACGAAGCTGTAGGCGCCATCCTTCGTGTAGGCGCCGACCGGAGCGCCGTGCGAGCCGGCGAGCGCGACGTCGACCGCCACGAAGCCGCCAAGCACCGCGGCGATCCCCAGCGCCAGGCGTCGCGCCGAAACACCCTTGGCCACCTCTGGCTTGGGTAGCTGCGTGAAGGTCAGCAGGGCGGCCGCGCCCGCCAGGCCGGCGCAGATCAAATAGGCCAGCCGAAAGCCGCTCGTCAAAGACTGAGGCACACCGTGGCCCGAGCCGATCAGGCCGGTCGTGCGCTGTGTCGCCAACGTGATCAGGACCGCCAGGCCGAGACCGCCGCCGACCTGGCGCGAGGTGTTGACCAGACCTGACGCCAGGCCCGCCTGGCCCTCCTTGGCGCTCTGGGTCGCGGCGATCGTCGACGGCACGATCGACATCGCGATCCCGGCGGCGGCCAGAAGGCCCGGGATCATCACGTACACGACGCCGCTGCCGCTCGGCCCGATTTTCGAGAGCAGCAGCATCCCGCTGGCCAGCATGATCAGCCCGCCGCCGAGCACCGGCCTGACCCCGAAGCGGCTCACCAGCCGGCCGGCCCTCGAGGCGACCAGCATGATCATCAACGTCATCGGCAAGAAGATCAGGCCGGTATGCAACGGCGACAGGCCCAGAACCTGCTGCAAATAGAGCGAGCTGACGAACCACATCGGAAAGAGCGAAGCGCTGAACAGGAGGACGATGTTGTTGGCGATCCGCAAGGGCTTGGTCAGCTCCGCGAACGGGATCAGCGGCGCAGAGGCGATCTTGGTCTCGATCGCCACGAACACGGCCAGCAGCGCGATGCCGACGAGGATCCCGGCCAGCGCCGCGGGCGCGCTCCAGCCGATCAGGCCGGCTTCGACGACCCCGTAGACGAGGACCATCTGGCCGACCGTCAAGGTCAAAGCACCGGCTACGTCGAAGCTCTGGCCGGGCTTGGCCCGGCGCCGCTCCTTGACGACCGCGTAGGCCACCACCGCGGCCGCCAGGCCGATCGGAGGGTTGATCAACAGGATCCAGCGCCAGCTCAGCTCTTCGGTGATGATCCCGCCGAGCAGGGCCCCCGCGGCGCCGCCGAGCCCGTTCATCGCCGCCCACGTGCCGATCGCCCTGTGCAACTGCGGGCCTGGCGCGAACGACGCCGTGATGATCGCCAAAGAAGAGGCCGCCATGAAGGCGCCGGCGACGCCCTGCAGCGCCCTCGCGCCGACCAGCACGTCACGGGTCGGCGCGGCGCCGCCGATCAAGGAGGCGACCGCGAACAGGGCCAGCGCCACGACGAAGACCCGGCGCTGGCCGAAGTGGTCGGCGACCCGGCCGCCCAGCATCAGGAAGCCGGCGAACGTGATCGCATAGGCGTCGACCACCCACTGCAGTTCCGGCGAGGTAAAGCCCAACGCCGACTGGATGTGCGGCAGTGCCACGTTGACGATCGACAGGTCCAAGATGACCATGAACTGGGCCACGCAACAGACGGCCAGCAGCCACTTCAGGTGATTCGGCGAGCCGGCGTCCGCCGGGCCGGCTGCGCCATCGGGTCCGTCGGGCTGCGCGCCGGGACGGCTCGGGGGGGTCGCGACGCTCATGTGGGCATCCCCGATGGCAGCAGTCGCGCGCGCGTGTGTGGCGTCCGAGCGGATGGCCGACCCGGTCGAGAGGACATCCCCACGGGCCGGCCGCGCGCGCGTGACGCCCGGGCGGATGGCCGGCCCGGTCGAGAGGACATCCCCACAGGCCGGACTCGCGCGCGCGTACGCACGCGCGCGGCCCCCCCGAAAGAGAAGGTCTCAACCGAAGCCTCGGGGCAGGTCCCGGCGGAAGCCGCGCAGGCCGGCGAACGCCGGGAAACGGGCTGGTAGGGTGGGGCGCCAGAACGGCGGAAGAACGACGATGGGAGCCCGACGGATGAGACGAAGGACACTGACGGCCATGCTAACGGCGCTGGCCGCGACGGCCGCCACCGTGGCGATCGCGGGCTGCGGCTCCAAAGGCTCGAGCACGTCGTCGAACCCGACGACAGGCAGCTCGACCACGCCGACGACGACCAACACCGCGCCGCACAAGCACTCCACCAAACCGGCCTACTGACCCGGGCGGTCAACCGCCGGCCCCGCCGGACGCGGCACTCCCGCCCTCGCCAGTCCCGTCACTGGGCAGCGAGGAGTTGTAGCTGGAGACCTTCACGGCCTTCGAGGTGGCCGGCACGCGGCCGGCCGAGTCGAGCGGCTGCGCAGCGGCGTAGGCGTAGCGCTTGGGCAGGATCGACGTCGTTTCGAAGCCGCTCGCGGTCACGGTCGCCAGGGGCTCGAGCGAGCCGGGCGAGGACCCGGCGAAGAGGCGCCAGGCGGTGACTCCGGTGGCGCCATTCCAGCTCATGTGAAAGATGGTCTCTTCGGCGGTGTTGTTGAGATTGGCCAGGAGCGCGGGCGGGCTGGCAGGACGCCCGGACCACGGGTGGCGGTAGGCCCGGTAGAAGGTCATGTCGTAGGGCAGGTGCGCGTCGAAAAGGACCGTGCCGGCAGCGGGAGCGAACTCGGTGATCTGGGGAACCGCGCCGAAGCCGACCAGGGCGGCGCCGGAGGGGAGCGTCTGCATGTTGCCCTGGCTGGCGGCCAGGACGGGCGGGCCCGGGTGAGGGTAGGCGCGGAGGAGCCGGGCGGTGTGGTGGGCGAAATCGAGCGCGATGACGAGGCCGCGCGACTGGGAGTGGATCGGCGGGTTGGAGCCGTCGTCGAAGAGGGTGATCTCGTCGCCGGAGGCAAGGACGCGGCCGTCGTGCTGCCAGGCGGTGGCGGTGCCGGGGCCCATTCGGAAAGAGCTGCGGGTGCCGCCCAAGCGCCACAGGATCAGGCCGGAGCCGGCGGCGAGCTGGTAGGCGGCCCAGGTGTTGCGCGCGGAGATGAACAGGTCGCCGGAGGGACTGGAACCGGCACCCTCAAAATCGATCGAGTTGACGTGGAACCAGTCCCAGGGCGTGGAGGTGGTGGGCGCGGGGGTCTCGGACTCGGAGACGGCGACGTGGTCGAGGCTGTGCCATTCCCAGCGGACGAGGCCGGTGGCGAGGTCGATCTCCTGGACGGCGGTGTCGACGATCGCCCCGTCACGAACGCCGCCGGCGGGGGCGAGGTCGCAGCGGATCGGGTTGAAGGCAGTGATGTAGGCGACACCGCGAGGGGCCAGCTGGAAGTCGTGGAGGTCGGCGCGCAGGCCGTTGGCGCCGGGGAGCCTGGCGACGACCTGGTAGCGAGAGTTCATGACGAGGTCTTCGCCTTGACCGAAGCCCAAGGAGAGCACCTTGCCGCGCCACCACGTCAGGACGGGACGGCCGCCGAGCGTCTGCTCGTCGAGGTTCTCGGCCGTTTCGGAGGACGGCAGGCGATCGAACCAGATGGGCTGGCCGGAGGGCGAATAGATGATGGGGCCGTATTGACCTGGGCCGGGACCATTGGTCGTCATGATGTCGCCGGCCGCTGGATCGGCATCGTGCACAGTCACCGCCATGACGGGGATCTGGGCGCCGGGCAGGGTCGCGAAGCTGAGATAGTCGGCGGGGGCCGCCGGCGGGTTCGGGAACGGGGCGACGGAGGCGGTCGGGTACGGGGTGTCGACGTCGAACGAGAAGCGGACCTGGCGAGAAGGGACCCCGGCGCCGGGACCGATCGTGGCGGTGACCGTGACGCGGTCGCCGGCGACGAACGGGGCGGCGGGCAGGAAGCTGGCGCCGTCGCCCTGCGAATAGGCCGAGAGCCGGCCGGGGTGAGCGCCGCTGAGCGAGCCGGCGACCGCGACCGCACTGATCTCGGAGGCCGGGGCGCCGAGGAAGCTGATCTGGGTCTTGGGGTTGGCGGTGCCGGTGTTCGGGGCCGGCGAGACGTCGACTGTGGTGCCGGGCAAGGCGGCCGAGTGGCTGGTCGTGGCCGGCAGGCACGGCGGAGAGGCGGCGGCGCTCGTGGAGCTGGATGTCGAGCCGGAGAGGTCGAGGCCCGGGGAGCCGGTCACGATCGCGGCGATACCCCAGGCGAGCAGGGCGACGAGCAGGATTGGAAGGCCGTAACGGAGCATGGGCTGACGGGAGAGCGTCTCCGGCGGACAGCCGCGCAGAGGCAACCTCGGAAGCACGGTAGGCTGCCAGATGGACCGGTGGTCTACGTAAGAACCCGCTTCGGTTTCGGTGCGGGCAGGCTCGATTGCGCAGGCGATTGTCCCATCGCGCCGGTGCGCCATATGAGCCGACCCAGATCTTCGGCGACGGTACGATGCGGAGGCATACGCCGACGTAGCTCAGCTGGTAGAGCACCACTCTCGTAAAGTGGGGGTCCCGGGTTCGAATCCCGGCGTCGGCTTAGGGCGAAGGCTTGCGACAACCGTCGTGGAGTCCGTCCGCTGAGAGGTCGCGGTGGCTCCGAGGACCCCTTGGCTACAAGAACGTGAGAGATCAGCTTCCACGTCCACGGAGCACTTGCCTATATCGCACTGCCCGCCCTACCAAGCGAAGTGCTCGTACGCACACCCGCCGGCAAGACCGTCTTCACCGAAACCTCGCTCGTCCCGCGCACGAAGCCAAAGAAACCTGCGAAGGCGAAGCAGAAGGCCCGAACTAATTTGCAGAGCGTAAGGAGACGGTCGGCCGGGGCCCGCCCGTCAGACTCACTACGGATAGTGGCCATGCAGACGCTTGTGGGCCCGCTCGTAGACATTGCGGGTTCTCTCATCGCCGGGGTGACGCTCGCCGAAGGCGATCATGTTCCAGGCGAGGCTATCGTCGGGCTTCTGGATCAGCTGGAACACGAATCCGTAGGGGGCCTCTGAGGCGCCTTGGCCGCCGAGCGGGATGTAGAGCTTGCGACAGCCAGGCAGTTTTGTGGCGCCCGGACCCTCTGCCTTGCAGAGCTTCCAGTCGAGCTTGGCCTTACCGGCCTCGATCCTCTTGCGAGCGCTCTGCGCCTGAGCGCGAGCTGGCGAGCGACGATCGTAGCGCTCGACCTCCTCTCCCCACTCGACCGAGCCGAACTCGACCGAAACGGGCGGCAACCCGCCCGCCGGACTGTCCGGCACCGCTAGCCCTCGTCGTCGTAGGGGACGTCGGCCGAGAGACGCTCGAAGTCCTCTGCGGATGCTGGCTTGGTTCCCCGCCGGGCGTGCAACTGCGCA
>DATJWI010000044.1:0-8027 GCA_035501375.1 Solirubrobacteraceae bacterium | reverse complement strand
GGCATCGGCAGGACGTCGCTTTCGCGGATCGTCGGTCACTCCGCCACAATCGGGGTCTCGGTGTGGGAGGCCGCTGCCGGGGCCGAGCAGATCCCGGGCCTCGGCGCCGCCGCCGTCAAGTCGCTGAACCGGTTCATGGCGAGCATGAGCGAACTGGCCGAGCTCGCCGAGCAACGCGTGCCGATCGGCGATCTGCTCGAAGCGGTGCTCTCGCGCAGCGGCTACCTGCAGGCGCTCGAGTCGGAGGCGCTCGGCAGAGCCGAGAAGGCGATCGAGACCCAGGGGCGCCTCGAAAACCTCGACCAGCTGGTCGAGGTCGCGCGCGAGTTCGACGCGGGCGCCGGCGAGCACGAGGACACGCTCGACCTGTTCCTGCAGAAGATCGCGCTCGTCGCCGACGCGGACTCGCGCTCGGACGAGGACGGGCTCGTGACGTTGATGACCTTGCACAACGCCAAGGGCCTCGAGTACCCGATCGTGATGATCGCCGGGTGCGAGGACGGCGTCTTCCCGCACGCCCGCGCCCTCGACGAAGGCGGCCTCGAGGAGGAGCGTCGCCTGTTCTACGTCGGCATCACCAGGGCCAAGCGCGAGCTCTACCTGACCTACGCCCGTCGGCGCTCGGTCTTCGGCCAGGCCACCTACGGGATGCGCAGCCGCTTCCTGGACGAGATCCCAGCCGAGCTGACCGACCGTGAGGAGGAGCTGACGTTGTCTGCCAGCGCTCCTCGCGGCGTGGCGAACGGCGCCTCCGGAGGACACGGGCCCGCGGGCTGGGCAGCCTCCCGCGTCCCCGAGTCCAGTCCCGCCAAGGCGTTTCGTGTGGGTGAGGACGTCACTCACGCCGCGTTCGGCGAAGGCGTGGTCACAGGCCTGGAGCCCGGAGGCGTGATCGTGGTGAGGTTCGCCAAGGACGGTTCGGAACGCAAGCTGATGGCCGAGTACGCGCCCGTCAGCAAACGTTAGGGTTCCGACAGATGCCAGCCACGATCATCGACGGCAAAGCGGTCGCCGCGCGGGTGCGCGCCAAGGTCGCCGAAGACACGCGCACGTTCACCGCGCAGACAGGTCGCGCACCGGGCCTTGCGACCGTGCTCGTCGGGGAAGACCCCGGCTCCCTCGTCTATGTCGCCGGCAAGCAACGCGCGTGCGTGGAGGCGGGCATGAAGCCCTTCGACAAGCGCCTGCCCGCGGACGCGTCCTTCGACGATGTCGCCGAGACCATCGCCGGCCTGAACGAGGACCCGGCCGTCAGCGGCATCCTCATGCAGCTGCCCGTCCCCGCGCACCTGGACGGACCGACCTTGACGAACACGATCGACCCCGACAAGGATGTCGACGGCCTGACGCCCGTCAACGCCGGCCGGTTGGCGCTCGGCCTACCAGGCCTGCGCCCGTGCACGCCACTCGGGGTCTTGGAGCTGCTGGGCGACGTCGGGGCCGAGCTGGAGGGCGCCGAAGCGGTCGTCGTCGGGCGCTCGAACCTGTTCGGCAAACCGATGGCCCAACTGCTGTTGGCCGGGAACGCGACGGTGACGACCTGCCATTCGCGCACCCGCGACCTGGCAGGCGTCTGCGCCCGTGCCGACGTCTTGATCGCTGCGGTCGGACGCCCGCGTCTGGTCGGTCCCGAGTACGTCAAGCCCGGCGCGATCGTGATCGACGTGGGCATGAACCGCTTGACTCCTGAGGAAGCCGGCAACAAGAGCGGTTTGATCGGCGACGTGGACTTCCCGGCGGTCTCAGAGGTCGCCTCGGCGATCACGCCCGTCCCCGGTGGTGTCGGCCCGATGACGATCGCTTGTCTTTTGCGCAACACGCTCGACGCCGCCCGTATCCAGGCCGACACCGGGGTCGACGCTGGCGGCGCCGGGGCGGTCCCAAGAGCCAAGGCCGGCGGCGCCGGAGACGGCGCAGGGGCCGATTCTGGCGGTGCGAGGGCACAGGTGGACGCGCGATGAGCCTCAGGCGGTTGCTGGCCTTTCGGAGGTCCCTTCGACCTCTGAAAGGTGGCGAGCTGTTGGCGCTGGTCGGGGCGATCCTCGTGATCGTGTCGCTGACAGAGCCCTGGTACGAGAACAGTTTCGCCAAGCTATCGGCCTGGGAAACGTTCGGGCCGGCGGTCGCGCTGCTGATCGCGGCGGCTGCCGCCGCGCTGGCGCTGGTTCTGAGCACGGTCACCGAGCGCAGCACCGCCCTGCCGGTCGCGGCGGCGGTCTGGAGCACACTGTTCGGGATACTCGCGGTCATCTGCGCCCTGGTGCGCCTGCTGGAGCGCCCGGACCACGCCGCGCGCGTGTGCGCGGGCGCCTGGATCGCTTTCGCAGGCGCGGTCCTGATCCTGATCGGCTCGTGGCAGTCGATGCGCGACGAACGCAAGTCGCTGTACGAGCCGGCCGAACCAACCCCGCTGCCCCCGCCGCCCGCCGACGGCGCCTCTCCGTCCTGAGCGGTCTTCCAGGCCGGCGGGCACCTCGAACGTCGTGAGCCGGGGGCGCCGAGCGGAGGCCCCAGGGACGACCGGTGTCGGGGTGGCCCAGGAGCGATCGGTGTCGGGGTGGCCCAGGAACGACCGGTGTCGGGGTGGCCCCGGGACGATCGGTGTCGCGGCGGCCCTAGAATGCCCGACGATGATCGACCGAGAACAGGTCCTGCACGTTGCGCGCCTGGCGCGGCTGCGACTTGACGAGGAGGAGATCGAGCCGCTCGCGCGCGAGCTGTCGGCGATCCTCGACCATGTCGCGCACATCGGCGAACTCGACCTCGACGGGGTGGCGCCGACATCGCATGTCGTGGAGATCGAAGACGCGCTGCGAGCGGACGAGCCACACGAGTGCCTGCCGCGCGCGGTCGCACTCGCCCAGGCGCCCGCCGTCAGCCCCGACGGCAAGGGTTTCGCCGTGCCGAGCCCACAGGCATGAGCTCGGCGGACATCATCGCCCTGAGCGCGGCCGAGGCGGCACACCAGATCGCCACTGGCGCGCTGTCGGCGAACGATCTCTTCGAGGCCTACCGCGCGCGCGCGCAGGCCGACGATCTGAACTGCTTCACGTGGCTCGCCTCGGCCGGCGGCGAGACAGGGGCCGGCGCCGCGGAGGATCTGCGCGAACGCCCGCTCGCGGGCGTGCCGCTCGCGGTCAAGGACCTGTTCTGCACCGCCGGCATCCCGAGCCAGTCAGGCTCGAAGATCTTGGCCGGCTACGAGCCGCCGTATACCGCCACCGCGGTCGCGCGCCTGCAGACGGCCGGCGCGCCACTGTTGGGCAAGACCAACCAGGACGAGTTCGCGATGGGCTCCTCCAACGAGAATTCGGCATTCGGACCGGTCCTCAACCCGTGGGATCGCGAGCGTGTGCCAGGCGGCTCCTCGGGTGGCAGCGCCGCCGCTGTCGCCGCCGGCCTGGCTCCCTGGGCGCTCGGCACCGACACCGGTGGCTCGATCAGGCAGCCCGCCGCGCTGTGCGGGATCGTCGGCTTGAAACCGACCTACGGCGCCGTGTCGAGGTACGGGATGATCGCGTTCGCCTCCTCGCTGGATCAGGCCGGTCCGCTGACCCGCGACGTGACTGACGCGGCGCTGCTGCTCAAACACATGGTCGGCCGCGACCCGCGCGACGCGACCTCGCTGCGGTTGCCGACCGAGATCGAGCTGCCCGGCCGCGAGGATCTGAAGGGCGTCCGGCTGGGCGTTCCCGCGGAGCTGACGGGGGGCTCCGGCGAGGGGGACGCGGGTGGTCGGGGCGCCGATGGGCGGGAGGCTGGAATCGAACCGGGTGTGCTCGATGCGTTTCGAGCCGCGCTGGGTCTCGCCGCGGATCTCGGCGCGGAGATCGTCGAGACCGTCAGCCTGCCGCACGCGCCGCACGCGCTGTCCGCCTACTACGTGCTGGCGCCGGCAGAGGCGTCGTCGAACCTGGCTCGCTTCGATGGCGTGCGCTACGGCCTGCGCGCGCGCGAGGGCGCCACTGAGAGCGACCTCTTGGAGATGTACGAGCGCACCAGGCACGATGGCTTCGGCCCGGAGGTCAAGCGCCGCATCATGCTGGGGACCTATGCCCTGTCGGCCGGCTACTACGACGCCTACTATGGCCGTGCGCAGCGGGTCAGGACCAGGATCGCCGAGGACTTCGCCGGAGCGTTCGCCGAGGTCGACTTCATCGTCACTCCGACCGCGCCGACCGTCGCCTTCGAGCTGGGCTCGAAGACGGACGACCCGCTGGCGATGTACATGAATGACTACTGCACCGTGCCGATGTCCTTGGCAGGAATCCCCGCGATCTCGATCCCCTGCGGGCTCTCAGACGGCCTGCCCATCGGCCTGCAGCTCGCCGGCCCGGCGTTCAGCGAGAACGAGCTGCTCGACGCTGCTTACGCGTTGGAGAGCGCGCTCGGTTTCGACGGGAGCCTGGCGCGTGCCTGAGTTTGCCTGGCGCGGCGGTCGCCGGTGGCTCGCCGGTCGGGCGAAGTTCGAGACCCGCCAAGGGAGCAGTACGCGTGTCTGAGCTCGAACCCGTCATCGGCCTGGAGATCCACGTCCAGCTGAAGACCAGGACGAAGATGTTCTGCGGCTGTGAGCTGTCGTTCGGCGAGCCGCCGAACACGCGCACCTGCCCGGTCTGTCTGGGCCTGCCCGGCGCGCTGCCGGTGGCCAACGCCCAGGCGATCCACCTTGGCCTGGTAATCGGCTTGGCGCTCGGCTCGACGCTGGCTCCGAGGAGCGTGTTCCACCGAAAGAACTACTTTTATCCGGATCTCCCGAAGGGCTACCAGATATCCCAATACGACGAACCGCTCTGCGGTGGTGGCAGCCTGGGGGAGGTGCGCATCCATCGGGTGCACCTGGAGGAGGACGCCGCCAAGTTGACCCACGTCGGCGAGAGCGGGCGCATCCACGGATCGCACGAATCGGTCGTGGACTTCAACCGCGGCGGCACGCCCCTGGCGGAGATCGTGACCGAGCCCGACCTGCGCTCGGCGGAACAGGCCAGCGAGTGGCTCAAGCTCCTGCGCACCACGCTGCGCCAGCTGGGTGTCAGCGACGTGAACATGGAGGAGGGCTCGCTGCGTTGCGACGCGAACATCTCGCTGCGGCCGACCGGCAGCCAGGAGCTCGGCACGAAGACCGAGCTGAAGAACATGAACTCCTTCAGGTTCATCGAACGCGGAATCGATGCCGAGATCGCCCGCCAGGAACGGATCCTGAACGACGGGGGCCAAGTCGAGCAGGAGACCCTTCACTACGACCCGAACTCGGGTGCGATCACTTCGCTGCGCAGCAAGGAGGAGGCCCACGACTACCGCTACTTCCCGGAGCCCGATCTCGTGCCTGTCCGGATCGACGAGCAGATGCTCGCGCGCGCGCAAGGAGCGCTCGTCGAGCTGCCGGCGGCTCGCGCCGAGCGCTTCGAGCGCGAGCTCGGCCTCAGCGCCGACAGCGCGCGCATGCTGGCGTTTCGCGCCGAGTTCGGAGGCTTCTTCGAGGCAGCGCTGAGCGCCCAGGTCGACGTCGCCTCACAGGTGCTGGCGAATTGGGTGACAGTCGAGCTGGCCGGCCGGCTCGGTGACGGTGTCGATCCGACCGGCGCTCACGTGACACCGCGGGCGATCGCCGAGCTTGCGGGCATGGTCTCGGCCAAGCAGATCAGCGTCGGCGCCGCCCGCCAGGTGCTCGACAAGCTCATCGCCGAGGGTGGCGACCCGGCCGAGATCGTTCAGGCCGAGGGTCTTCAGTCGCTCGGCGACCCCGATGAGCTGGCCGATATCGTCGCTGCCGCCCTGGCAGCCAATCCCGACGCCGCGACGCGGGTGCGCGAGGGGAACGCCAAGGCGATCGGGCCGATCGTCGGCCATGTGATGCGCGAAACCAAGGGTCGAGCCGACGGCGGCGAGGTCACGCGGCTGGTGCACGAGCAGCTCGGCGTCTGACACGCACCGAGATCGGCGTCCGGCAGGGCAGGCGGCACTCGCCACACGCTCGAGAGTCACATTTTGGACTTCGGTCCAAATACAGACCCGTTCGGGTGCGTCACCATGGCCGTGCAGTGCAGCTCCTCGCACAGGTCTCCTCCGGCTTCCCTCGGCCGGAAGTGAGCGGGGCGCGGCCGGACGGGGTGGCGATTCCCGTCCGGCCGCACCGTTCGAGCGGGCCGGTCGAGCGGGCCGCTTCTTTTCGGACGCAGCTCAGGGCAGAGCCCGCGCGTGCGGCACGGCCGCCGTTCAGGCTGTGCCGGCGCCCAGGTCCTCTACCGCCCGACCGCCCGACCGCCCAACCGTCTACCCTTGGAGCAGATGAGCCCGTCTTCGTCGGAGTCCTCAACTGGCAGCTCGATCCTCAGAACGATCGTGGCGGTGTGCGTGCTGCTGGTCGTCGGCTACTTCCTGCTGCACGTCCTGGTCGGCGTCGCGGTCGCAGTCGCGGGCTTCGTGCTCGTGATTCTCGCGATCGTCGCCGTGATCTGGGCGCTACGCGTCCTTTTCTAGGTAGGTAAGGCCCGGCGATGGCCTACGTGTTCCTCGCCCTCTGCTTCGGCTTGGCCGGCGGGATCGTCGGCAAGATCAAGGGCAGCTCGTTCTGGCTGTGGTTCCTGATCTCGGGCATCGTGCCCGTGATCGGCCTGCTCACCGCGATCGCATACCGCGTTGAGCGCGACGAGCCGCGCCGTGGCTGCCCGAGCTGCGGGCGCGTGACGAAGGCATACGACGCGCTGTGCACCAGGTGCGGCGCCGAGCTCGACTGGGTGGGCGGGGATCCCAATCGGCTGATCGCACCGGAATCCTTCGGGTCTCCCGCCGCTCGATCCTGACGCCCGACCAACGCCGGCGACGATCCGTGGCGCCCGACGGCGAGTCCCGCCTCCAGGGTCGCCTCGGCACCGGTCTGCGGCGTTCGAGCTCGAGATAAGGGAGCCCGAAGTCGGAAGCCGCGTATAACCGGACGATGAACGCAGACACGACCGGGGCTCCCACGAGCGAGCGGCCGATCTCGAGACTGATCCATAGATGGGGCTTCAAGGACGAAAAGGATTTCGTCCTGCGCGTTGTGCAGCCGGCGCTCGTCGGCATGATCGACGGGACGGTCTCCTCGTTGGCGCCGATCTTCGCGGCGGCGATCGCCGCGAACTCGCGGACCGCTCTGCTCGTCGGCTTCTCTACGGCGCTCGGAGCGGGGGTCAGCATGGGCTGGTCGGAGGCTCTGTCGGACACCGGCAAACAGACGGGCCGCGGCTCAGCCGTCGTGCGCGGATCGATCACGGGCGGAATGACGACCCTTGGCGGCATCTTCCATACGCTGCCTTTCCTGATCTCAAACGTGCACCGCGCGCTGCTGGTGGCCGGGTGTGTAGTCGCGGTCGAGCTGTTCGCCATCGCCTGGGTCCGAAAACGGTTCCTGCACGTCTCGATGCGCTCCTCGCTCCTGGTCGTCACGGTCGGCGGCGCGATCGCCCTGGCTATAGGCGTCGCTATCGGCAGCTCCTAGCGGTCCGCTGGTCCTGCCTCGCTCGCCGACGCCGGGAGACACTCGCTTCGCTCGCATCCCGTTTCGGCCAGCAGAACACACTTCGCTCAATGCGTCCTTGCCGATCGTCGGCCAGATGCGATCGACTGATCGGCCGGCATGGCCGTCGGGCCACTGGCGATAGGCGTTAACCCGCTGTTAGACTCGCAGCATGCGCGCGGTCGACGCGATCATGGAATGTTTGAAGGCCGAGGGCGTGGACGTGGTGTTCGGGCTGCCCGGCGGCGCGAACCTGCCTACCTACGACGCGTTCGTGAACGGCGGGATCAAGCACATCCTTGTCCGGCACGAGGCGGGCGGCGGTCATGCCGCCGAGGGTTACGCCAAGGCGACGGGCAAGGTCGGCGTCGCGTTCGCCACGAGCGGCCCGGGCGCGACCAACCTGATCACGCCGATCACCGACGCGATGATGGACTCGGTCCCGTGCGTGTTCATCACCGGCCAGGTGCGCACCGAGCTGCTCGGCACCGACGGCTTCCAGGAGGCGGACACGATCGGCATCACGATGCCG
>DATJWI010000043.1:0-6139 GCA_035501375.1 Solirubrobacteraceae bacterium | reverse complement strand
CCAAGCGGGACCCGCCGCCGCCGGCCTACTTCAGCTCGACGGTCCCGCCGGCCTCCTCCAGTTCAGCCTTCAGCTTGTCGGCCTCCTCCTTCTCGACGCCCTCCTTGACGGGCTTGGGCGCCTCGTCCACGAGCGCCTTGGCCTCTTTCAGGCCGAGGCCGGTCGCGGCGCGCACGACCTTGATCACCTGGATCTTCTTGTCGCCGGAGGCGGCCAGGATCACGTCGACCGTGCTGCTGGCCTCCTCCTCGTCGCCGCCGGCGCCATCGCCGCCCGCCGCACCTCCGGCCGGGGCAGCCACCGGCGCGGCCACGGCCGCGGCCGACACGCCGAACTCCTCCTCCAACGCCTTGATGCGCTCCGCGAGCTCTAGCACCGAGATGCCCTTGAGCTCCTCGATCCAATCCTGCGTACTGGTTGCCATGACTAGGTCAGTCCTCCTTCGGGTCGGATTTCGCCTCGGCGTCCTCTTGCTGGGTCTCAGCCGAGACTTCCGCCTGGTCGTCTACGTTCTTCTCTGGGGCCGGCTCGTCCTGCGCCGGCTCAGCTTGCGCCTCGGGCGCCTGGGCGCCTGAGGTCTCATCGTCGGTCGATCCCGCGTCGGCCGCCGGCTCCTGCTCAGCGGCGTCCGAGGTCTCCTCAGTCGCCGGCTCCTCGACGGAAGCTTTCGTCTCCTCGATCGCCGACTCCTGCTCATTGGTTTCCGAGGTCTCCTCGGCCGCCGGCTCCTCTGCCGCCGAGACTCGCTCGGCCGCAGGCTCCTGCACGGCAGCTGTCGTCTCCTCGGCTGCCAACTCGGCCTGCTCCTCGGACGGCGCCTGCGCAGCGGGCGCCTCGCCCGCGGGGATCTCTCCCGACTGCTTCTTCTCGTTGACCTGGCCGAGCGCCACCGCCAAGCCGCCGATCAGCGCACCCAGCGTTCGGACCAGGCCGCTGACCGGAGAGGCCACGACGCCGACGAGCTGGCCGTACAGCGCTTCGCGGGAAGGCAGTTTGGAGATCGAGCGGATCTGGTCGGGATTCAGCGCGGCGCCGTCCATCAGGCCGCCCTTGAACGGCAACAGCTGGGTGGCGCGACCGTAGTCGGCGAGAGCCTTGGCGGCCGTGGCGGCGTCGCCGCGCACGAACGTCAGGGCGGTCGGACCCTGCAGGAGCGCCTTCAGCTCCTGGGCCTCGACCTCGTCGGCGGCACGTTCGGTGAGCGAGTTCTTGACGATCTTGAAAGTCGCGTCGGACTCGCGCAGCTTGGCGCGCAGCTCGGCTGCCTGGGACACGGAGATGCCCTGGTAGTCGACGGCGAACACCGCCTGCGATTCCCGTATGTGCTCGGCGATCTCTGCGATCGCCGCGGCCTTTTGATCTCGGTTCATTCACTGGCTCCTATCCCGGTCTTACGCGGCCGATCGAGAGATCGACACGCGGCCGGAGGTCTGTGGTGGCCTTGGAGGTAGCGCTTATGCGGCTGCTGCGGCCGGCGCTGCCTCCCCGATGATGTCACGTGTACGGCTGGGATCGACCTTCACTCCCGGCCCCATGGTCGAGGTCAGCGTGACGGTCCGCAGATACCTGCCCTTCGCGGCCGAGGGCTTGGCGCGAACCAGCTCTTCGATGACCGCCGCGTAGTTCTCAAGCAGCGCCTGCTCGGTGAAGCTCGCCCGACCGATCACCATGTGCACGATCGCGCTGCGGTCCGTCCGGTACTCGACCTTCCCTGACTTCGATTCCTCCACGGCCCCAGCCACGTCCATCGTGACCGTGCCGACCTTCGGGTTCGGCATCTTGCCCGAGGGGCCGAGGATGCGCCCGAGACGGCCGACGACCGACATCAGGTCTGGGGTGGCGATCACGACGTCGAACTCGTCGAAGCCCTCCTCGATTTTTTTCGCAAGGTCCTCACCGCCGACAACGTCGGCCCCGGCCCCTTCGGCCTGGCTGGCGCGGTCGCCCTGGGCGAAGACCGCGATGCGCACGTCGCGGCCGAGGCCGTTGGGCAGGGCGATGGTGCCCCGCAACTGCTCGTCTGCGTGCCTGACGTTCAGGCCGGTCCTCACATGCAGCTCGACCGCCTCGTCGAACTTGGCCGACGCGAGGCTCTTGACCAGAGCGACCGCCTCGGCGGGCTCGTACTCGCGCTCGCGGTCGACCTTCGCCAAACCCTCACTATGGCGTTTGCCGTGGTTCGAGCTCATGCCTCGACCTCGACTCCCATCGACCTGGCTGTGCCGGCGATGATCTTGGCCGCCTGGTCGACGTCGTGGGCGTTGAGGTCGGCGAGCTTGCGCTCGGCGATCTCGCGCAGTTGCGCCTGGGTGATCGTGCCGACCTTCGTGCGGTTGGGCTCGCCCGAGCCCTTGCCGATGCGCAGAGCCTGCTTGATCAGGACGGCGGCCGGCGGAGTCTTGGTGACGAACGTGAACGACCTGTCCTCGTAGACGGTGATCACGACCGGGATGACGGTCCCCGTTTCGGACTGGGTCTGGGCATTGAACGCCTTGCAGAACTCCATGATGTTGATCCCGTGCTGGCCCAGCGCGGGACCAACAGGCGGGGCCGGGCTGGCCTGGCCGCCGTTGGCTTGGAGCTTGATCGTTGTCAGAACCTTCTTGGCCATTGCTTGAGTTCGCTTCTAGTTCGTCGTTCGTTTGGTTTCGAGAGCTTATTGGGAGTGTGCGCCTGAGCGGGTCGAGGACCATGCTGGCCGATCGGCGATCCCCTCGATCGACGATCGGTAAGGACGCACTGAGCGAAGTGTGCCTCGGCACACGAGCGAGGGAGGACGCAGTATTGCGCAGGTCATCGTCCCGCTCAGAGCTTTTTGACTTGGTCGAAGGATACTTCTACGGGCGTCTCGCGGCCGAAGATTGATACCAGGACCTTGAGCTTGGACGCGTCCTCGTTGATCTCCGAGATCTCCCCGGAGAAGTCAGATAGCGGTCCGGAGACCACCTTGACCGACTCGCCGATCTGGAATTGCGCGCGCGTTCGGGGCGCCGTGGCGACGTCGGTCTTGTGCAGCAGCCGATCGACCTCGACCTGGGTCAGAGCCACCGGCTCCTGCGAGGCGCCCACGAAACCGGTCACGCCAGGCGTTCCCTTGACAACGCCCCAGGAGTCCTCGTTGAGCTCCATGTTGACAAGCACATAACCCGGCATGGTGCGCTTCTCGACCGTGACCTTCTGGTTGTCCTTCATCTCCGAGACCGACTCGGTCGGGACGACGACGTTGCGCACCGCGCGCTGCTGGCCGAGCGAGACCACGCGATGCTCGAGGTTCTGCTTGACCTTGTTCTCGTGGCCTGAATAAGTGTTGACGACGTACCAGCGAAACATTCGTTCTATCGGTTCCTGACTCGTTCGGTGACTGTGGTTCTGTGGCGGACGGGCCGCGGCAGCCGCGGGCAGGGCATGCAGATGTCTGACGGCACGCGGCTCACCAGGGGCTGATCAGAGGATGAATTCGACGATTTCCTTGGCAACCACGTCGGCGACGCCGAGGTAGACGCCGGCGACAACGACGAACCCGAGGACGACGGCGGTGGCCTGAAAGACGTGGCGCCTGTCTGGCCACTGTACCCGCTGCAGCTCGGCCCAGCTGGCGCGCAGGAAGCCGATCGCCCGGTTGCCTGAGCGGATCGGCGCGCCGGACGCCCGTTCGGGCCCGACGCCTTCGGCGCCGTTTCCACCCGGCCGCAGCGCGAGCTCCTGCAGTTCGTCCTCGCTGAGATCGCCCTCGGCCTCTGCCTCGGCCTCGATCTCGACCTCCGAAAGCGTCTCGGGCGTAGCGGCGACCCCGTGGGCGCCGGCGACGATGGCCGCATCGAACTCGTCGACGTCGCCGGCGTGCTCGAGCGCTCCGGGCAGGTCGGCGCGCTCGATCCGGCCCGGGGACGGAGGCGGGGACAGGGATGGGAACGGCCCGGCCGACCCACTGGCGGGCACGTGCTCCGGACGCTCGTCCGCGGGCGCGTCGGACGACCGCTGGTCGCTCGAAGCCTGCGAGGGCGCGCCCCGGCGGGCGCGGCGTTGCTTTGCGCGTTTGCGATCACGGGCCACAGCAGCGGCTCTCCCCCGCTAGCGAGTCTCCCGATGGGAGGTGTGACGGCGACACCACCGGCAGTACTTGCGCAGCGACACCCGGTCTGGGTTGTTGCGCTTGCTCTTGTTCGTCTGATAGTTGCGGCGCTTGCACTCCTCGCATGCGAGGGTGATAGCGATGCGAACGTCTCCGCGGGCCATTGCTCGGATGTGCTCCTGCGCGATCGTATGGTTTCGGACCCGGCCCAGGCGAAGAAAAACCCCGCCCAGGCGCGAGGTATCGGGAGTCTAGCGCGATAACGCCGACGGGGACGAGAGGGACGCGCAGGCGCCACGCTCGCGCACGCGTGCGCGAAACAGCGTTCCCTCGGGAATGTCTCTCTCACTCGCGCGGGTCCGGCGCCAGCACAAGGTCGGCGCCAGCACGGGCCGGCGCGGCCAGCAGGGTCCGCCGCCTCTCACTCGTACAAGGTCAAGGCGGCCAGGATCACGTACAGGGCCACGAGCGCCCAGCCCTCGAACGCGGCTGCCTCGCCGTCGCCGGTCACCTGCGAGACCGTCAGCGCGGTCAGGGCCAGCGCGCCGATGTAGACGGGGGCCAGCGCGAACGTCAGCTGGGTGGGCAACGCGAACGAGATGAGCACGAGCACTGGAAACAGGAACGCGGCGATCTGGGCGACCGAGTTCTTGACCACCGAGATCGCCAGGTCGTAGCGGCGCTTGTAAGCGAGCACGATCCCGGCCACGTTCTCGACGGCGTTGCCCGCGAGCGCCACGATCACCAGGCCGGCGAACGCCTGGGACACGTGCAGAACCGAGATCGCCGGAGCCAGGGCGTTGACGAACCATTCCGAGACGAACGCCGAGCCCGCACCGGCCAGGATCAAGAGCGCCAGGGTCACGCGCAGCGACAGACGAGGACCGGCCGCCGGCCCTGCCGACCCCGGCCGATCCGCCGCGCCGGGGTCCCGGTCGGAATCGTTCCGCAGCATCCTGCCGATGTCGAGATCCGCACTCGTCTTCCCATCTCCAACTCGTCCGGTCGCGGCGGCGTCGGCGCGCAGATAAGGAACGACCCAGGCCACATAGACGACCAGCAGGCACACCGCCCCGACCGCCGAGATCGCCTTGACGTGGTGGCTGGCCGGATCGTGGGCCGCCAGCGACAGCCCGAGCAGGACGATGATGAAGACCGCCAGCAAAAGCAGCGTTGCGGTGTCCCTGGGCAGGCGCTTGGAGAAGCGCATCACACCGTCGGGCGAACGTTTCGCGCCGACGACGATCACGAGCCCCAGCACGAGCAGCGCGTTGGCCAGGATCGATCCGATGATCGCCGTCTGGGCGACCACGAGCTCGCCGGCTTTCAGAGCGAACACGACGACGAACAGCTCGGGCAGGTTGCCGAGCGTCGATTGCAGCATGCCGGTCGCGCCTGGACCCAGACGCTCCCCGAGCTGCTCGGTCGCCAAGGACACGGTCCAAGCCAAGCCGGCCAGCGCGAACGTCGCCAAAGCGAACCGCGGCACCGGCGCCCATTCCCCGTAGTTGGCCACGCCCGCGAGCGCGCTCAGCACGACCACGCAGGCCAGCGCCGCACGCTCCGGTCGGATCAGGCCTGACATCGCGCTAGGCGAGCATAGTCGGGGCCGCGGCGCGCGCCTGGCAATGGGCTGCTAGACGGCCGAGAGGCAAGCGAGGCAAGGACGCAGCGAGCGAAGTGTGCTGGCCGAAACGGGGATGCGAGCGAAGCGAGTGTCTCCCGGCTTCGGTACACGAGTGAGCGAGGACGCAGCATCCCGCCGCCTATCGGCCGTCTAGTGGCTCTCCAGGACGCGGTCGATCAGGCCGTACTCCTTGGCCTGCTCGGCAGTAAAGAAGCGGTCGCGCTCCATGTCTTCGCGGACTTGCGCCACCGGGCTGCCGGTGTGCTCGGCATAGATTTCGTCGAGCCGGGCTCTGACCGCGAGGATCTCGCGGGCATGGATCTCGATGTCGGTCGACTGGCCTTCGAAGCCGGCCGACGGCTGATGGATCAGGATCCTGCTGTTCGGCAGGGCTGCGCGCTTGCCGGGCGTGCCGCCGGCCAAGAGCAGCGAGCCCATCG
>DATJWI010000042.1:0-8062 GCA_035501375.1 Solirubrobacteraceae bacterium | reverse complement strand
CCTCTGCCAGCGAGAGCTCCTGTTGATCGTGGATCGCCAGCTTGTTACGCAGGATCCCTGTGCCTGGATAGACATATGGATCCTTCGCCATCCGGTTTCAGCAACTATCGACCGGCTGTGGCAGCCAGACGCTCGCGCACTTGCTCCAGGTTGAGCAGCTCGAACTGCTCGTCATCGATCTCGCCTGCCACCCACTGGGCGGCGAGCGCTTCGTGGGCAGGACTCGGCTCAAGCCCCTCCGCACGGAGCAAGCCCAGAGCGTTGGCGGCCGCTTGCCTGCGGCTCTCAATAGCCAGGCTCGGAGCAAGTACGTTCTGCGCGACGGCGCTACGTTTCATCCCTCCATTGTAGGGCAGGAAGCCGCCGGTACGGCGGATATGGCCCACCGGCGGATGACCGCGCGAAAGTGCAAACAAAGTGCGAGCATGACCCACGCCATTCGGCTCCATTTCCTGACATGACGCTCAGCCAAATCGTCGGCACTAGAGCCAAATCAGCGGACCCCACACCACCCCACGACACCCCAAAATGGGCTCATAAACCCGAAGGTCGCGAGCTCGAATCCGCCCCCGCTATAGACGTACTCGACGCAAGGGGCCGTCACGGCCTGTCGCGACCCTTCGATCTACTGCGGCCGCTTCCTTAATGATCGTAGTTGTGGAGGCACGCGGTCGGCGGGGCCCGCAGAGCCGGTGCACATGAGCGAGCATTTGCTTCGGCGCGTGTTCGCGCTCGGGGCCGCTGTGAGAAGATCGGCCGCCGGCGCCGGATGGCGCCTGCCGATCGGAGAGGAGAGCCAATGCCGTTGACGCCGACGCAAAGCCAGATCGAAGGGCTTGCGGCCTCGGACTCGGAGGAGCCCGTCGTGATGCTCAATCTGCTGCGCTTCAAGGACTTGGCGGACGGGATCGACGAAGGAGTGAGCGGCAGGGATGCGTACGCGCGCTACGGAGCGGCGACCGCTCCGTTCCTGGCCGCTGTCGGTGGCCGCGTCATCAGCGCGCTCGACACGAGCGAGGTCGTGATCGGGCTTGAGCAGAGCGAGTGGGACGCGGTGCTGTTGGTCGAATATCCGTCACGCAAGCGGTTTCTCGAGATGGCCTCAAACCCCGACTACCTGGCCATCCACGCTCACCGCGAAGCGGCGCTCCAGGACTCGCGCCTGATCGCCTGTGCACCGATGCGATAGCCGAACGAGACAACGGCGAGTCGAAACATCGAAGGCAACTCTTTGCCTGTATCTCGTTAGGTTTGATCAAGACGACTGAGCCGATTCTTCTTGTATATTGCGATTTGCAAGTCAATCCAAACAAGGAGGATCTGGTGTTATCGTTGGCAGGACCCTTACGATTGGTCGCGGCGGCGCTCCTGGCGTTTGCGGCGGCCTTGCTTGTGGCCTCGGCGTCGGCTTCGGCGCATCGTTTCTTTCTGTGCACGCGAGCTAAAACGACGGGCGCCGGCGGATTCGAACAAGCTACGTGCAATGCGGCTTCCTTAAAAGAAGGTGGTTTCTATTCCCGGGCCTACCTGGTAGACGACCCTATGAGCGGGTTCCCGACGTGGTATACCTGTGAAAAAGTGGGAGGCTCCAACTACCTTTCCGACAAGTGCAACACGACCGGAGGGGGCGGCGCATGGGCCAGGACGTTATGGATGGTCGCAAACATCATCTCGGGTCCCGGGAAATCAAAGCTGGCCGCCGAAGGTATCGGGACTGTCGAATGCTCGGAAGACAAATTCTCCGGAGAACCCGACGAAGAAGGCAAAGTAAAAGGAGAAATTGGTTTCCACGGCTGCAAAGTCGCGGGCCAGCCCAACTGTGAAGCAGAAGAGTCTGACTCGCTCTCCGACCAGTTGATAGAAGTCGAAGGAGCCATCGAGGACGAATTCAAAGGCGCAAAAGAAGAAGTATTCGTCACGGTCGTCATCAAAGCCAAAGAAGGCAAATCGTGTCTTCTCAAAGGCACCTATCACGTCAAAGGCACTCAGAAGTGCGAACTGCCGGAAGGCACCTCGGGCATGGAAGTGCATGAAGTCTCATGCAAACCGTCGGGCAGCAGCCTAAAATGGGGCGAAGTCAACGTAACGTTTGAAGATACCGAAAAAATAACGTTCGAAAAAGAAATGGACTGGGGAGTCGAATAGGGCTCGTTAGCCGCGCGGCGCTGCTGGGGGCTTGGCGCCGGTCCCCGGCCGCCACTGGCTTGCCGTCCCTTTGTGCCAGGTCCCCGGCCGCCACAGGGTCGCCGTCCCTTTGTGTCAGGTCCCTCACCGTCGCGAGCGCCGCGGCCGCACTGAGATAATCTGGCAGCCCATGCGTGCGCTCGTGCAGAGGGTCAGCTGGGCCGCAGTCCAGGTCGAAGGACACCGGGTGGCCGAGGTCGGCCCGGGCCTGCTTGTGCTGCTGGGCGTCGCCCGCGAGGACGACTGCGCCGCTGCCGACCGGCTTGCGGACAAGGTTCGCTCGCTGCGCGTTTTCGCCGACGCTCACGGCAGCCTGAACGAGGCGCTCGGCGAACGTAAGATCCTTTGCGTCAGTCAGTTCACGCTTTACGGCGACACCAGGCGCGGCAACCGCCCAAGCTTCGCGCAGGCCGCGCCCGCGGAGCAGGCCGAGCCTCTCTACGAGCGTTTCTGCCAACGGGCCGGCGCGGCCCGCGGTGCCTTCGGAGCCCACATGCAGGTCGAGCTCGTCAACGACGGCCCGGTAACGCTGCTCTTGGAGACCTCAGGCCAGGAGAACAGGGCCGACGCGTCCTGACTTTAGGCTTCCGACGCTTGGTGCGCTCATCAGCGCCAGCGGAACCGCCAGGCCGGCCGAGCGGCTCACCGTGGCGATGCGCCGGCCGGCCTGGACCGCCCTACGGATCGTGCCGCCATGCGGCTCGAGAAGTCGAACCGTCCGCTCCAGATCCTCGACCTCGACCGCAAGACCCCAGAAGCGTGCGGGGCGATCGTATCCGCCGTTACGTTCCACCACCTCGCCAGGTTCTTCTATCAGCTCCAAGATCTCGGCCCCCAGCCTGAAGAACGCCTGGCGCGGCGCGCCGCTCGGAGTCGGTTCTTCCCGGATCCTTCGTAGTCCAAGGCCCGCTCGTCGGAGCGCTTGGATGCTGCGGTCCAAGGACGGCGACATCGCGACGATGTGGTCGATCGCGACGACCCCGTTCGGTTGAGCTGCTCCACCGCGCCGCGGCGGTTGCTCTGAGACGTCGTCGGCAGCCCGTCCAGCTCGGTGCTCGCGATATCGCGCAGCGACCAGCCCACGATTCCCCGCGCCCCGGGCTCCGCACAAAAGCGCACACGAACCTCGCCTAGTTCACAACACTCGTCCGCGACCTTAAAGCCAAGCTTCGCCCAGCGCTCGCAGTCGTCCGCGACCAGCAACTCGTCGATCGTCGGCCCATGCCTCGTCATACCGCAGGCCGCCTCATACGACTTCAATCTTTCGCACCGTCAGCCCGCCACCACTCCGGCCAGCCTCCCTCCGACTAACGTCCGCGTGCCGCAGCTTTCCGGCCACTCGATTTGGTCGCCACTTTACGGCCCCCCGATTTCGAAGCCGCTTTGGGTGCGCCCACTTTGCGGCTGCTCGATTTCGCGGCGGCTTTGGCGGCGCCCGATTTGGCCGTTGCTTTACGGCCGCCCGATTTGGCGGCTGCTTTCGCGGCGCCCGATTTCACGGCGGCTTTGCGGGTAGCCGGTCTGGCTACTGCTTTCCGGGCCCCCGATTTGGCCGCGGCGTTTCGGGTGGCCGGTTTCGCGGCTGCTTTCCGGTTCGGTTTCGAAGCCGCCCTCCGGGCGCTCGATTTCGCTGCGGCTTTTGCGACACCCGATTTCGCTGCGGCTTTCGCGGCGCCCGGTTTCGCTTTTGCCCTGCCAGCCAAATCCTTCTGGATTCGTTCCAAGTCTTTGCGGGTAGCTGCGCCCATCTTGTTGACGTCGCGCCTAGCGTCCCTCAGCAGCCTCGACACGTCGCGCCTCAGGTCCGCGACGCCCGCGCCCAGGCTACCGCTCAGCTTGCCCAGGTCCTCATACGCCACGTCCAGCGACTTCGCGACCCTCTGGATTGCCCTGTCGTTGCGTTCGCAGCGCGCCCTCGTCTCCTTGGCGCCTGACGACCTCGACGCCGTCGAGCCCCTCGGCTTTGTTGATGGTGACATCGACCCTCCTCTTTTGGTTCTCTCTAAAAAAGACGACCTGACAGCTGCTCCCTGCGGGCAGCCTACACCGTCGTCCCGGCCGCACACTTGACCAAAGCGCCCCGAGCGCCCCCTGGAGCGCGCCCGGCGCCCCGAACGCCCGAGTGCACCGGCCATGCCCCGAGTGCACCGGCCATGCCCCGTAATGCACCGGCCATGCCCATAGCGCACGCCCACCCCTCGGATCGCGCCGACTATGCTCACGCGGTCCGCCGTCGCCGAGGCAGCGATCCAGTAACCGCCAGGTCCCCGCTCTGCACGGTTCGGTCCAACCATGCCAAGCCTCAAACGCCAATCGCCCAGTGTCCATCATCGCCGCGACACGGCCGCCCAACGGCAGCTCCAGATCTTCGTCCGGCGCATCGTCAGGCTGGCCCTTGTCGTGTCTTGCTTGCTCCTGCTCGCCACCTTCGCCCTGGCCGGCAGCGAACATGTCAGCGTCTGGTACGCCTTTCGCTGGTCCCTCGACACGGCGGCCACCGTCGGCGGCTTCCCCCAGCCCGGGTCCGTCTTCGGCCAGATCGTCGATGTCGGCCTCGTCCTGATCGGCGTCGGTACGCTCTTCTACGCTTTGGCCACGGTCACAGAGCTGTTCGTGTCCGGCCATCTCGGACAGATTCTTGCCGCCAAGCGCAGCCAAAAGATGATCGACTCGCTCAAAGACCACTACATCATCTGCGGCTTCGGCCGGGTCGGCCGCCAGGTCGCGCGCGACCTCTATGCCGCCGGCGCTCAGTACGTGGTCGTCGACTCCAACCTCGCCAGCAAGCCCCTCGCCGAAAGCCATGGCATGCAGTTCGTCGAAGGCGACGCCACCGACGACGCCGTCCTCTCTCAGACCAACATTTCCACCGCCCGGTCCCTGATCGCCTGCGCCGACTCCGACGCCCAGAACGTCTTCATCACCCTCACTGCGCGGGACCTGCGCGCCGACATCGTGATCGTCGCCAGAGCCTCGACCGAGGACACCGAGCGCAAGCTCAAGCGCGCCGGCGCCGACCGTGTCATCTCTCCCTACAAGGCCTCCGGCACCGAGATGGCCCGCCTCGCCTTGCACCCCCAGCTCAGCGGTGTCGTAGACGTAGACGTCGAGTACCGCTTGGAGGAGATCTCCGTCGGCCAGGCCTGTGCTGGCGTCGGCAAGACCGTCGACGACATCCGCGGCGCCGCCATGATCGTCGGCCTGCGCCGCGGCGCCGCCTTTCAGCCGCAGCCGCCCGCCGAGACCAGATTGCTCGCCGGCGACGCGATCCTGGCGATGGGCACCGCCACCACGCTCGCTCGCCTGGAGGGTCTCCTCGAAGCGTCGTAAGCCTGGCTCAGCGCCTCGCTTGCGCCCCCGCGCCCCGAGTGCCCGCGCGTGGGCGGCATTGGGAGGTGACCGTTTACACACATTCGTGGGGTGGGCGTCGTGCGTGTACGCGCGCGCGCGCGACGAGGCCTCCCGTCCTGCGCGATTGTTCCGCTTCGCGGTAAACTACGGAAACGGCCACGTTGTGTTTAGGGGACGCGTAGAGGGCGCGCCTTCGAGGCACCGGGCTTCACGAGGAGTAGCTTGATGGATGCGCCGACACAGGCTGTGCTCGATGTTGCGCGAGGCGTCTTGGCCGACCTCGACCTCGACGTCGTACTAGACCGTGTCCTCGAGGCGGCCCAGGCGCTGACCGAAGCCAGGTACGCCGCGCTCGGCGTGCTCAACGAGCCTCAGACCGAGCTGGCCCGGTTCCTGACCAGAGGCATCGACGAGACGACCCGTTCGGCGATCGGCCCTCTGCCGCGGGGTCGCGGCGTGCTGGGCGCCCTGATCGAGGAGCCCGTTCCTCTGCGCCTTGCCGACGTCGGCCGGCACCCGCGCTCCTACGGCTTCCCGCACGGGCATCCGCCGATGGCCACGTTCCTCGGCGTTCCGATCCTGGTCGGCGGAAGACCGTACGGGAACCTGTACCTCACCGAGAAGGCCGGGGGTGGCGAGTTCACCGAGGGCGACGAGGAGGCCGTGACCGTGCTCGCCGAGTTCGCCGGCGTCGCGATCGACCACGCCCGGCGCTACGCCGGCGCGAGCGAGCGCCGCGACGAGCTCGAGCGCACGGTCGCCACCCTCGAGGCGACCACCCAGATCGCCAAGGCGATCGGCGGCGAGACCGATCCGGAGATCGTCCTGGAGCTGGTCGCCAAGCGCGGGCGCGCGCTCGTCTCCGCGCGCACGCTCCTGATCGAGTTGATCCGCGGCGATCAGCTCCTGATCGCGGCCGGCGCCGGCGAGCTGCCCGAGAAGCTCGTCGGCGAGCGCGTCGAGCTCGAGAACAGCCTGGCCGCGCACGTCATGCGCACCGGGCGCGTCCAGCGTCTCGAGGACACGCTGAACAGGGCCCGTTTCGACGAGCACGGGCTTGGCCGCTATGGCGTAAGCGCCCAGGCCGGCTTGGCGGTGCCCTTGATCTTTCGCGGGACCGTCCACGGCGTCATGTTCGCGCTCGAATGCCTCCGCGACGGGCCCTCGTTCTCGGCTGAGGACGAGCGCCTGCTCGAGGCCTTCGCGGCGAGCGCCGCCACTGCCGTCGCGACCACCCAGTCTTTCCTGGCGGACCGCCAGCGCCAGCGCCTGGCCGCGACCGAGGCCGAGCGCCAGCGCTGGGCCCGGGAGCTGCACGACGAGACCCTCCAGAGCCTCAGCGCCCTGCGCATCGGCTTGTCCGCGGCCGCGCGCTCGTCCCAACCCGACGCGCTCAGGGCCGCCGTCGGTCAGGCCGTCGAGCACCTCGAGGAAGGGATCGCCAACCTCCGGGCTCTGATCACCGACCTGCGGCCCGCCGCCCTCGACGAGCTCGGAGCCCAGGCGGCGATCGAAGCGCTCCTCGAACGGGCCGGCCGTCACGGTCTATCGATCGACTCGAGCATCGAGCTCGCCTACGACCGCGCCAGTCCCTCCACCTCGCGCCACGTGCCGGAGCTCGAGATCGCGCTCTACCGGATCGTCCAGGAGGCCCTCTCCAACGCGATCAAGCACGGCCTAGCCAAGCGGGCGGTCGTCGAGATCCACGAGGACGAGCAAACGGTCCGCCTCAGCGTCCGCGACGACGGCCGAGGCTTCGACCCGGACGCCCAGACCAGTGGCTTCGGTCTGCTCGGCATCCGCGAGCGCGTCGAGCTCCTGGAGGGCACCCTCTCGATCAGCTCCAGCCCCGGCTCCGGCACCACCGTCCAGGCCAGCTTCCCCGTGCTGCTCCGCTCCCAGGAGCCCGGCACATTGGACAACGTCAGCCAGATCGCCGACGGACGCTCTGGTTGACGGCCGCGCGCGTGCCGCGCCTCGGCCTACCGCTGCTGTTCGGTCGGCCGGATCAAGATCTCGTTCACCGTCGCGTGCCTTGGCCGGGTCACCATGTAGAGGATCGCCTCGGCGATGTCCTCGGACCGCAGCCGCTCCACGTTCCCGAAGCGCTTCGCGATCATCTCCCTGATCTCGGGCCGGTTGTGCTCGGGTAGCTCGGTGTCGACGGCGCCCGGCTCGATCAGGCCGACCCTCACGTGCCGCTGCGTCACCTCCTGCCGCAACGACTCGCTGAACGCGCCGACGCCGAACTTGGTCAGGTTGTAGACGCCCGAGCCCGCGTTCGCCGAGCGCCCGGCCACCGAGCTGATGTTGACCATGTCGGCCACCTCCCGCGGCCCTTTGCCGGCCGCGTCCAAGAGGTACGGGAGGGCCGCGTGCGCACACCGGATCAGGCCCTTCGCGTTGACGTCGATCATCCGCTCCCACTCCTCCACCGGCGCGTTCTCGATCGGGCCCAACAACATCACGCCCGCGTTGTTGACCAACACGTCGATCCGGCCGGCCTGCTCGGCCACCCGCTCGACCG
>DATJWI010000041.1:0-3877 GCA_035501375.1 Solirubrobacteraceae bacterium | reverse complement strand
CGACCATCCAAACGAGCCGACCGCGTCGAAGCCTGTCGTCCCCTTTGGATGCTTTGTTCCCCTGATTGTAGCTCGCCGAACAAAGCGGTTCGGCCGGTCGTCTGGGCAAAGGTCTCGGCGAGACATCACTGGCAAGAGCCTCGGCCCGACGTCAAGGTCCCGGCGGGCCCGGCCCGGCCCGGCGCAGATACGAAAGCGACGCGGTCCCGGGCCGCTTCGAGGACCTTTCCCGGACTCGGCCCCGGAGGGCTTCGTCGGTTCCGGTGGCGCGGCCTCACACCTCAGTGGCCTCGCTCTTTGCGGCTCGGTTCCGCGTCTGGATGCAACCTAACTCGCGATCCTGGCCAGCGCAACCCCCCGGCGCAAGTTCAACCCGCACGTTGCGAAAAAAAGAGCGGATCGCCAGATCCGGCCGAGCAGACTCAGCCTCCTTGGGAGGCCTCCTGCGAGCTGGACGGATCGTTAGGCGGCCCTTAGCGGGCCTGCCACAATGGATCTATGGATTCGGGCGATATCTCACTTCCGGCTCCACCTCCAGCGGCGAGCCCGGCGCTGCCGATCGCGTCCTCTTATCCGTCGCACGCCCAGCCGTCCGGCCCGCGCCCGGCGTCTGGCCATGCGGCGCTAGGCATCGACGGCGCGCAGGCCGACCCGTTCGGCGCACAGCGCAGAGCGCGCGCGCAGGGCCTGCGTAAGCGGATCGGCAGTATCCTGGCCGCCATCGGGGTAGCGGCAGCGAAGTTCTGGGCGGCGATCAAAGGCGTGGTCTTGTTGCTGCCGAAGGTCAAGCTGCTCGGCACGATGGGGACCGCTCTGATCTCGGTCGCCGCGTACAGCCTGTTCTTTGGCTGGACGTTCGCGGCGGGCTTCGTGCTGCTGCTGTTCGTGCACGAGATGGGCCACGTGGTGCAGCTGCGCAGAGAGGGGATCAAGGGCGCGAGCGCGCCGATGTTCATCCCATTCCTGGGCGCCGCGATCTTCTCGAAGTCGCTCGGCGACAACGCCCTTGCCGAGGCCAGGGTCGGCCTGGCCGGGCCGATCCTCGGCACGCTCGGCGCCGGGGTATGCCTCGCGGTGGCGGAGCTGACGAACAGCAGCCTCTTGCTGGCGCTCGCGTATGTCGCTTTCTTCTTGAACCTGATCAACCTGGTCCCGGTCGTACCGTTCGACGGCGGCCGGGCGATGGCTGCGATGGCGCCGGCGATGTGGTTCGTCGGCCTGGGCGCGATCGCGACACTGCTGATCGTCAGCCACAACCCGTTCCTGTTGCTGTTCTTGGTCCTTGGCGCCCTCGAAACGAGGCGGCGCTGGCGGGCACGCAAGACCAGGTCGCTCGAGCAGGCCGCCTACTACCGGGTCAGCATCCGCCAGCGTGTCGCAATCGGCGCGGTCTACGTGGCCCTGATCGTGGTCTTGATCCTGGGCATGGACGCTTCGCACGTGCTGTCGGCGGGCGGCCACTCCTTCCGCACGATCTAGCGGCGGCCGACGGGCGCCCTCGCCGATCATCGCCTCAGCGCCGGGCTTCGCGCAGCGAGCGTTCCATGTCGCGCTTTGACTCGCGATCTCTGATCGTTTGGCGTTTGTCGTAGACGTCCTTGCCGCGGGCCAACGCGATCTCGACCTTCGCGTTGGATCCTGAGAAGTAGATGCGGGTCGGCACCAAGGTAAAGCCGCGCTCCGCTACCTGAGCGGCGAGCTTGTCGAGCTCGCGCCTGTGCAAGAGCAGCTTGCGGGGCCGCTCGGGGTCGTGGTTTTCGCGCGAGGCGGGCCCGTAGGGCGGGATGTGGACCGAGTAGAGCCACAGCTCGTTGTCTTTGATCGCGGCGTAGCCGTCCTTGAGCTGGGCGCCGGACTCGCGCAGCGCCTTGACCTCGGTGCCGACGAGCACGATCCCGCACTCGATCCGCTCGACGAGCTCGTACCTGTAGGAGGCATACCTGTTGGAGGCGACGTCGCCGGCGCCGATCTTGCGCTTGCTTTTCTTGGTCTTGGCCACAACCGAACGAGCCTACTCGGCCGGCACCAGATCGACCCGCCCGCGGATGGTGTCGACGCGCGCGACCCTGACCTCGATCGCGTCCCCCAGCCTGATCGTCATGCCGGAGCGCTCGCCGCGCAGGATCGTCTCGTCGTCGTTCAGCTCGAACCAGTCGCGCTCGCCTTCGAAACGCATCCGGCGCACGGGCAGCATCCCCTCGTAGAGCGGTCCCCGCGGGCCGCGGTCCTGCTCGCCACCAGTCGCAGCGCCCTTTTGCGCACCGGCCTCCACAACCCTACCGCCGTCCTCAGGCGGGTCGGCCCCGGCCCCGCCGAAGGCGACGAAAGCTCCGGCGGAGATCAGGCCGGTTACCTCTCCCGTGAAGGTCTGGTCGAAGCCGTTCTCGTAGAGGGCCTGCTCGAGGGCGTAGCAGCGCGCCAGGTCGTCGCCGTCGCGCTCGATCCGCATCGCGTCGCGCTCGCGTTCAGAGGTCCACTGGCCCAGCTCGCCGAGTTCGCCCCGGCGCGGCGCCGGCTCCTCGAAGCCGAGCGTCGAGACGAGGGCGCGGTGACATACGAGGTCCGGGTAGCGCCGGATCGGAGAGGTGAAGTGGCAGTAGTAAGCGGTGTGCAAGCCGGCGTGGCCGATGTTCTTGGGCGAGTAGCAGGCCTGTTGAAGGGTCCTCAGCACGAGCGAAGTAAGTGCGGTGCGCCCGCCCCACGGGCCGGCGTGGGTGCGAGCGGCGCCACTGCCGGGATGGGCGCGACCGGCGCCGCCGCCGGCGTGGACACGGCCGCCCTGGCGGTCGTCGCCAGCGCGGGGACCGTCACCGGCGCGGTCACGATCGAGCGCGCGATCGACGTGGCGCTCGACGCGCTGAGAGACCTCACCAAGCAGGTCCGATGCCTGCGACGGCGACATGGCCTTCGGTACCGGCGGCGTGGGAACTCCCAACGAGGCGAGCTGGTCGATCAGGCGCGCCACTCGCGCGGGCTCGGGGCGCTCGTGGACCCGATACAGACAGGGCAGGCCACGCTCTGACAGGTGCCTGGCGACGGCTTCGTTGGCGGCGATCATGAGATGCTCGATCAGGCGGTGGGACTCGGTCTGGACGCTGGCCTTGATCGCGGCGACGTGGCCGTCGGCGTCGAAGACGATCTCGGGCTCCTCGGAGTCGAGCGTCAAACCGCCCGCTCGCGCGCGCTCGAGCGCCAGCGCGGCGCTGGCAGCCCGCGCGGCGTCGAGTGGCTGGGCCCACGGCTCCTCGGCGGACTCGTGGCCGGCGAAGATACGATCGACCTGGTCGTAGTCGAGGCGGGCGTCGGATCTGATCAGGGACCTGTAGAAGGCGAAGCGCACGATTTCGGCGCCGCGTAGGTCCAGCTCGACCGTGACGGCCGCGCGCTCCAGGCCGGGCATCAAGGAGCAGGCGTCGTTGGAGAGGGCTTGCGGCAGCATCGGCTCGACGGCGCCGGGCACATAGACGCTCGTGGCGCGCCGCTTGGCCTCGATGTCGACGGGCGAGTTTTGGGGCACGAACAGAGAGACGTCGGCGATGTGGACCCAGACGCGTACGTCCGCGCCGGAGTCGAGCCGCTGCGCGGAGATCGCGTCGTCGAAGTCGCGGGCGCTGGCCGGGTCGATCGTCAGGGCCGGAAGATCGCGTAGGTCCCGGCGACGACCCTGCTCGACCTCGCGCAGCGCGGCCGCGGCGCCCTGCTCGCGCGCGCGCGCGGCCACGCGCAGCACCTCCGGCTCGAAGTCGCGGCCAAGGCCACGATCGCAGAGCAGCGCCTCGATCGCGTCCAAGGCCACGTCCGGGCGCCCGATCCGGCGCACGATCCGGGCGCGACCGTCAGACCGCGGGCCGCCGCCACGACCCCCGCCTCCCCGGGC
>DATJWI010000040.1:0-3604 GCA_035501375.1 Solirubrobacteraceae bacterium | reverse complement strand
AGGAAAATGCCCCATATGGGCGGCCCTCCCCGCATCTGGTTCGTGCACGAGCGCTTCGAGCAGCTGCGCGCCCTACTCGAGCGCTGGGGTTGGGAAGTCGTCGAGCGCGGCGACCTCTCCCGGTGGAACGAGCAAGGACGTCACGATCCTGTTCTCGGCTTGGTCAGCGTCCGCGGACGACGCGCGTGGCCGCTTGGAGGCGAGGTTACGTTCACAATCAAGGAGTGGTGGGGCAGACCACCACTGGAAGGTCCGGAACGACGGCAGGGTCTTGTGTTGGCCGGCTACCACTACACGGCGCAGTCGATCGACCGCCAGGTCAGGCATTGCTATGACGCCGTTCGCCATCCAGAGGCGCCGTACCATGTGCATCCCAGAGGCGATCAGAAGATCCGCCCGGAGCCTGCGATCACGGCCGAGAGCGCGCTCTCCCTTTTTGAGCAGCGTCTCGCTGAGGAACTACACAAGCTGAGCGACGATTAAGTCCGACTCGCGGTTTCTCCCGTGCGCTCCAGCAGCGCCGTGGCCGCGCTCGCCGGATCGAGCCGCCGCGCGACCACCTCGTCGAGCAGCTTTTCGAATTCGGGGTCCTCGCGCAGCTCGTCCTCCAGGCGCCGGCGCAGCCTGGCGGTCGCGATCGCGACGACCTCGCTGTGCAGGTTGCGCCGCCTGCGCTCCTGCAACTGACCGGCGGCCACGATGTGTGCGCGGTGCTCGTCCAGAGCGGCCACCAGCTCGGCGATGCCAACGCCGTGCGCGGCCTCGGTCTTGAGGATCGGCACGCGCCAGCGCGGGTGGACGGGAACGTCATTCCCCTTCTCGCTGGGGTCGAGGTTCGCGAGCGAAAGCACCGACCTGATCTCCCTGACCATCGTGTCGGTCAGCGGATGGTCGGCCTTGTTGATCACGATCACGTCCGGGATCTCCATCACGCCCGCCTTCAGGGCCTGGATCGAGTCGCCCGAGCCGGGCATCAGTACGAGCACGATCGTATCGGCATGGTCGATGATGTCGATCTCGGCCTGACCGACGCCTACGGTCTCCACGAACACGTCTTCGCGCCCGGCCGCGTCGAGCAGCAGCGCCGCCTGCAGGGCGGCCTCCGAGAGACCTCCGAGCGCGCCTCGGTTGGCCATCGACCGGATGAACACGCCCCTGTCCAGGAAGTGCTCGCCGAGCCTGATGCGATCGCCGAGGAGAGCGCCTTCGGTGAACGGCGAGGACGGGTCGATCGAGAGCACCCCGACCGTCCTGCCGGCCGCCCGCCTGGCGGCCGTCAGCGCTCCGATCAGCGTCGACTTGCCTACGCCCGGAGGCCCAGTGAAGCCGACCACCGCAGCCGAGCCGGTATGCGGATAGACCTCCCTCACGAGCGCCCAACCCTCGGGCCGGTCGTCCTCGACCAGCGAGATCCCTCGCGCCAACGCGCGGCGGTCGCCGGCGAGCAGACGCTTGGCGAGGTCCGATGGCGCTGGCGAGGGCACCGGCGAAGTATCTAGGATGCCCGCTCGTGACACGGCCCCGGGACTGTCTGCGCACATGGCGCTGGATGCGCGCCAACAACATGGTCAACCGCCACTACGCCGTCCTCGGCCTCAGGTGGCTGTGGTTGAAGGCGCGCTGGCGCGGACGCCTGCAGACCGACGGCATCTGCTTCGCCTGCTCCGGCGTCAAGCTCGAGATCGGCCGGGGCGCGACCCTTCGCATCGGCCGCTTCGCCTGGATCGGAAACGGCACCAAGATCAGGGTCCACGAGGGCGAAGTCCAGATCGGCGCCAAGACCGTGATGGGCCAGGAGTGCACGATCTCCGCCTACCAGCACGTCGCGATCGGACGCGAGTGCATCGTCGCCGACCGCGTGATGCTGATCGACTTCGACCACGGCGTCGTCGAGGTCGAGCGCCCGATCCGGTTGCAGGGCATCTACAAGCGCGGCGTCGAGGTCGGCCACAACGTATGGATCGGCTACGGCGCCTGCATCCTCAGGGGGGTCACCGTCGGCGACAACGCGATCGTCGGCACGAGCGCGGTCGTCACCAAGCACGTGCCCGACAATGCGGTCGTGGCCGGCATCCCCGCCCAGGTGATCCGGATGCGCGAGGCGCCCAAGTCGCTGCACTGGGAGTAGGCGCGGAGAAGACCCGGAGATGGCTAGTCCGCCAGTTGTCGGTCGACCTGACTCAGTGCGGTGCAGCTTTGGCCTGCCCGATAGACGCGGGTAAGAAACAGAGGCGCCACCTGAACAGCCGCCACGAGCTTGGCGATCTCGCTTGGGCAGGCAATCTCCCATTCGTGTGAAGAACGAAGATCGTGGAGCGACTTGACGCAGGGCGCCGACCGTTACAGGCTGGATGGGCGAGAACCGTATGTAGTCATGCACACGTCATGAGATAGGACGGAGGGTCGATCGATGCATCAACACGGATCGCTACCACGGGCACGTCAAGAGGGTCTCCTTGTGGATACGGTCGGCGAGGAGCTTCTCCTCTACGATCGAGACAGGCACATCGCTCATTGCTTGAGCCCGATCGCGGCCGGCGTCTGGCGGCACTGCGACGGTGAGCGCGACGTGACCGAGCTCGCCATACTCGCCGGGGCAAGCGTGAGCCTGGTCGCCGACGCGCTCCGCGAGCTGCGCGAGAAGGATCTACTCGACGCCGAGCCCCAACCCATGCAGTCCACCACCGCTGGTGAATCTCGCCGGGAAGCGATCGTCCGGGCCGCGCGTTACGGTGCCGCCGCCGCCGGCGCATCGCTAATCGCCTCTGCGACGGCCGCAACGCCGGCGATGGCCAGCTCGGGCGAACTCAAAAAATGCGAAGTTAAATCCGACGAAACCAAATCGTGCTGCCTCTGCAATAACGGCGCCTGTATCGATAATCTGGGGGTAATAGGTTCGAAAAAGTGCGCGGAAGAATGTGAAAAAATGGGAAGCACCCTGAATACGTTTGCAAAAGAAGGAAAATGCGTCTGAGGTGACGATTTCTGTTACTTGACGATCGATTTCGCCTCCACGCTGTTTTGTCATCTTGACGCTATTCCGATGATACGGCAGACTGGCGGCATGCTACCCGCGCCGCGCCGCCTCCGGTCGTCGCGAGCGTGAGAGATCAGCACTGTGGCCGCGCGCCGCACGTCTCTGGGCTCGGAGGCCGCTCAATTCAGCGATCGGAAGGACGGAACAGATGAGGTGGGCAAAGCAGATCGGGATTTGCGTGTTGGCCGCGATGGCGTTGTGTCTGGTTGCCGCCGGCACGGCGTCGGCAACGTGCAACGGCGTGATGGCGTGGGGAAGCAACGCCGACGGCGAACTCGGGATCGGCAGTCTTGTGAGGAAGAACGCGCCGGTGACGCTGCACGAACCGCCGGCGCCGGTGTCTGAACCGGCCAACTGTGTAAGCGCGGCCTCGGCGGGCGGCTCCTTCAGCCTCGCGCTGGCGACAACCGGCACCGTCGAATCCTGGGGCGACAACACCTACGGCGAACTCGGCGACGGGACGACGGGAGGCCTGAGCAAGACACCCGCCGAAGTCGTGAAACTGAAAAATGCCACGGCGGTCGCGGCTGGCGGCCGGCACGGCCTTGCTCTCGAAGGCGGCCATGT
>DATJWI010000039.1:0-3663 GCA_035501375.1 Solirubrobacteraceae bacterium | reverse complement strand
GTGGGGCGCCCGCGGGCGCCCCACCCGATCTCGTGCCTCAGCTGGAGACCTTTGGCTGGGAGCCCGCTCCTAGAAGGCGCCCACGCCCTTGGGACCCTGTGCGTCAACGTCGACGAGGGTCGCTTCTTCGCTCCCCGCGGTCAGGTTAATCGGCCCCTCCGTTTCTCCGGCATAGTAGAACCGTTGCGCTTGTTCACCGCCGCCGTTGACCGAGAACGTCAACGTCTCGCCCTTCGACGTGTTCGTGACGGTGCCGAGCACGCCACCTTCGAGTTCGGTCGCTTCGGTTTCCGAGCCGCACTTGAACGAGGCCCAGCCGGATTCAGCCGGGACGAGCACGATGCCGTGTTCGGTTTCTACTTCGTTGATGTAAACCAGAATTCCGACTAGAGGGTTGGTCGTGATCGTGCCCGCTTCCGCCCCGCTCTGGCACGTTTCGTGCTTGTTGCCGTTGGCGTAGCAGCCTTCGAAGGTGATCGTCACGAAGCTGAACCCGCCGCTGATGTATTCGCCTGCGTCTTTGTCCTTCTTGCACGTCACCACTTTGCCGGCGACTTTGAACGTGGCGGCCTTGCTCTTGCTCGTGAACGGAGTCCCTTCGGCCACCGGTTCGAGCGTGTACCTGCCTTCGCCCGCTTCGTTCGCTTCCGTGCAGGCCTTGTCGTTGAAGCTGCCCGTGTATTTCTTTTCCACCTTCGCTGCCTTGACGCACTTCTCGTTCTGGATTTCCGGCGCCGCCGAGGCCGTCGCCGCCGCGACCGCGCTGAACGCGAACACGGCCACGATGCACAGCCCCACGATCCTGATGCGTTTCATGTTCTCCACTGCTCCTTTTCCTTGCTTGGATCAGATACGCCGGCCCTGAAAGCCCCCTCCAGCGGACAGAGACATCCGCAACCGGCCGCGATCGCGATACAGGCCGGCGGCCTGGACGCGATGCACGATTGCGGCAGGCGGAGGCGTTCCACGGGGCCACGCCGATGCGCATGGGACCCGCGAACGCGAGACACGAACTGCGGTTGTCCTCCCATCCCTCTACTTCTCCTCTTCGTTCCCCACCCCCGGTTTGACCCGAGCCAGACAAGGGGTTTGGCCTCTCCTCCAATTCCTGCCTGCTCGCAGGATGGCGCCCGCGCCGGCTCCCGGTAAGCCACGGTGAGCAACGTTGTATTTGGTGCAATGCGAGATGGAGCGGGCCCGGACCGGCCTGTCCCGTTCTGGCGGGTTTGTCGCGTCAACCGCGGCATGGGCGCCGGCTTTATCGTCGGTATGTCGGCCGGCGCCGTGCTGTTCTTTGTCTTCGTTGCTAGACTGGCCTCATGACCGACTACGATCGTTACGATTTCGCCATCTCGATGGCGATCAGCCTGATCATGGTGGGCGCCCTGCTGCTCGGCGCACCCTTCTGGACCGTATACCTGTTCCTCGCGATCGCCGTCACGATCACCCTGTACCGTCACTTCGATCTCCCCCCACGCAGAAGGTAGATATCGCCGTCGGGCAAGCTGTGACAACTCCCGTGTGAACGGCGGGTTTGCAAGCTTATTGCATCTCATATAACCCTGTACGACACGTAGTACAGGTGGTGCAATAGCGCGTTAGGCTGTACCCCTGATGCGCTGGATCGGGGTAGTCGGAGAGAGGGTCGACCTGGGGTGATCGCCGAGGGCTCCGTGCTCGAGCTGGAACGCGTCGTCAAGCACTACCGCGGCGGCGGCGGCGAGGAGGTCTTCGCGGTCGACGGCGTCGACCTGGCGGTCGCGGCCGGCGAGATGGTCGCCCTGCACGGGCCGAGCGGGTCGGGCAAGACCACGCTGCTGAAGCTGGCCGCCGCGCTGCTGAAGGCCGACGGGGGCCTGATCCGCTTCGAAGGGGTCGACCTGTCTGGATTCTCCGAGCAGCGGGCCTCGGACTACCTGCTGCGCGACGTCGGCTTCGTCTATCAGAGCGCGCGCCTGATGCCGAAGGTCTCGGCCCTGGAGAACGCGTCGATCAAGCTGCTGCTCGGGGGCGTGCCACGGGGAGAGGCCCAGGCCCAGGCCCTGGAGTGGCTGGAGCGCCTCGGCCTGGCCGGGCGCGAGGACAGGCCCCCCGAGCGGCTGTCCGGCGGCGAGCGCCAGCGCGTGGCGATCGCCAGGGCGCTCTCGGGCGACCCGAAGCTGATCCTCGCCGACGAGCCGACCGGCAACCTCGACAGCGCCCGCAGCCGCGAGATCGTGGCGCTGCTCGGCGAGGTCGCGCACGAGCGCGGCGCGGGCGTGCTGCTCGTGACACACGACACCGAAGCCGCCCAGCTGGCAGACCATGTGTTCACGCTGCGCGACGGCGAGCTGCATAGGGAGGTGGGCGTCGATGTCATCCTCTGAAGCGCCGACCCGCGCGCGCGCGAGCCCAGCCGGGGGCGGGCGGGGCGATCCGCTGCGCACACGGACTCTCCTCAGGCCCTACACGCTCCTCTACCTCTACAGGCGCCGCCTGCGGGTGCACGCCGTCCAGGAGTGCTTCGCGGGCCTGGGCATCGCGATCGCGGTCGCGCTCGTGTTCGCCTCGACGGTCGCCGAGTCGAGCATCGCGGGCTCCAGCCGCGAAGTCGTGCGCGCCGTCGCCGGCCCGGCCAGCCTGCAGTTGCGCGCGCGCGGCGGCCAGGGGTTTGACGAACGGGCGCTCGCGCGCGTGGCCAGGCTGCCCGGCGTCAGGCAGGCCGCGCCGCTGCTGGAACAGACGGCGACCGTGCAGGCGCCGGACGGCAGGCGCACCGCGATCGACCTGGCCGGCACCGACACCAGCCTGGCGGTGCTCGACGGCCTCGGCGAAACGCTTCCGCTCGCGGCGCTGCGGCCCGGCACGATCGGCCTCAGCCAGGCGACCGCCACGGCGCTCGGGATCTCCGGGCGGCCCCAGGGGGCGCCGGCGCGCACGGCGCGCTACGTGACGCTGGAGATGCGCGGCGCGAGCACGCGGCTGCGGGTCTCGGCCGTGCTCGGCGAGGAAGCCGCCGGCGCGCTCGCGAAGGCGCTGGTCGCGGTGATGCCGCTCGGGCGCATGCAGACGCTGACGGGCCTGCCCGGCAGGATCACGCGGATCTTCGTCGAGCCGCAGGCCGGCGCGCAGGCGCAGGTGCGCGCGGAGCTCGGCCGGCTCGCCGCGGGGCGCCTGGAGGTCGCGCCGGCCGACCGGGACGTGACGCTCCTGGAACAGGCGCTCGGGCCGAGCCACCTGGCGAGCGGGCTGTTCGCGGCGATCGGCGCGCTGCTCGGCTTCCTGTTCGCGTTCAACGCGATGCTGCTGACCGTGCCCGAGCGGCGCGAGGCGATCGCGGACCTGAGGCTGACGGGGGCCAGGCGTGGAGGGATCGTGCAGATGGTCCTCTTCCAGGCGCTGGCCCTGGGGATCGCCGCCTCGCTCGTCGGCCTGCTCGCGGGCTACGGCCTGTCGGTCGGCGTCTTTCACCAGTCATCGGCCTACCTGGCCGAGGCGTTCACGCTGGGGTCGAGCACGGTCGTCAGCGCCAGGGCCGTGCTCCTGGCCTTCTGCGGCGGCGTGCTCGCGACGTGTTTGGCCTCGGGGCTCGTGCTGCTCGACCTGCGCCGGGGCCGCCCCCGCGACGCCGTCTACGCGCACGAGGGCGTCGCGGGCGACACGCTCGGGCGCGCGGCGCGACGG
>DATJWI010000038.1:0-2253 GCA_035501375.1 Solirubrobacteraceae bacterium | reverse complement strand
GCTCTAGCCATCCTTGCGCTCTCCCTGCTCGCTGGTCATAGTCATCCTTGGACCGCCTTTACCTACCGCAGACCATTATGCAAGATCAACGTTGCGCCCGCGTAAGGATCTCCTC
The DNA here is from genome assembly GCA_035501375.1 of Solirubrobacteraceae bacterium. Classification (GTDB taxonomy): domain Bacteria; phylum Actinomycetota; class Thermoleophilia; order Solirubrobacterales; family Solirubrobacteraceae; genus Palsa-744. Next base: position 2,138 of record DATJWI010000038.1, on the reverse strand, counting down.
GCAACGGCCTTCCTTCGCCGAAAGGTCAAGCCCTCGGTACGTCCTCCGGCCCGATCTCAAGCGCTCGCCAGGGCCTGTCGTCCAGGGCCACCGACCGGACTGCCCGCCTCAGCCCAGCATCCTGGCGGCCAGGTCTCTGAAGAACTCGGCCGCGTACGCCAAGTCCCTCACGTCGATGCGCTCGTCGGCGCCATGGATCAACGGCGCCGTCTCCATCAGGGTCTGGTGGCGCTGCGGAAAGAACCCGTAAGCGACGCACTCCGGGAACGCCGCTCTGAAGTGCCTGGAGTCGGTGAACCCGGGCAGGATCGTGGGGGCCGTCATGGCGCCGGGGTCACGCTCGGAGACCCACTCTGAGATCGCGTCCATCAAGGGTGAGTCCGGCGGCGAGCTGTTGCCGGAGATCCGCTCGGTGAACTCGATCTCGAAGGCCGGGCACTCCGAGCTGCCCCCGGCCCCCGCGTCCGCGACGCCTGCCCCCTCCGATCCGCCCGCGCCGATGGGGCCGGCCGCGCCGTCGGCGTCCCCAGGACCGAGCACTTCGGCGATCGCGCGCCTGACCTCGGCCTCGCCGAGACCGGGTGGCACGCGGCAGTCGACTTTGACGACGGTCTTGGACGGGATCACGTTGATCTTCTCGGACGCCTCGATCCTGGTGGGGGCGAACGTGACGCCGAGCATCGGCTCGAACATGGTCGCCAGGCGCTCGTCGGCGCCACGCAGCCTGGCCACCGAGCCGGCCGGGTCATCGGGATCCTCGCCGAGCGCGGCCAGGAACGCGCGCGGCACGTCGGTCAGGGCGTATGCGGGCTGGCGCGCGGCCAAGCGTTCCAGGAGCGGCGCCATCTTCAGGAGCGCGTTCTCGCCCATCGCCGGCATCGAGGCGTGGCCGGCGATGCCTCTGGTGGCGATCGTGAACCGGAACACTCCCTTCTCGGCGCAGCAGACGCCATAGCGGCGCTGGCCGTTGTACTCGAACACGCAGCCGGCGCCCTCGTTGACGAGCATGTCGCAGCGCACCTTCTCGGGGTGCGTCTCGGTGATCCACTCGGCTCCCAGCGCCCCGCCGGTCTCCTCGTCGACGACGGCCACGATCAGCAGCTCGCCTTTGGCCGGGCGCCAGCCGGAGCGGGCCAGCGCCGCGGCAGCGGCGACCTCGGCGGCGACCTGGGACTTCATGTCCAGGGCGCCCCTGCCCCAAAGGAACCCGTCTGCCTCGTCGCCTGACCATGGGTCGTGGCGCCACTCGTTCGGATCGGCAAGCACCGTGTCGACGTGGCCGAGGTAACACAGCGTCGGGCCATCTTGCTCGCCGCGCAGCCTCGCCACCAGGTTCGGGCGCTGCTCCTGCGCCCCGAGCAGCTCGCACTGGAAGCCGGCCTCGGTCAGGTGCCCGGCCAGGTGCTCCTGCGCTGGGCGCTCGTCACCGGGCGGGTTGACGGTGTTGAACCGGATCAGGTCCCGCAGGAGGCGCTGGGCGTCGGCCGAAGGGTCCGGAAAGGTCATTGGCGGATCGTACGGACTCCCGCAGGGCGTGCACGCGTGCGCGCGCACACACACACTGCCAAAGACAAGCCATACATCAGAACCCCACATACATCAGAACCCCCAAACCACCATCCCCCACACGCGCACACACGCGCACGCACACACCGCCAAAGACAAGCCATACATCAGAACCCCCAACCCACCATCCCCCCACACGGCCCCCCCACGCGCGCGCGCGCCGTCGAAACGAGGGCGACGCCGTCAGGCCGTGGCCGCTGGCTCGCGCAGCCGCCGGACCCTGGGAACCGCCGCCAGGAGCTCTTGCGTGTAAGGGTCCTGGGCCGCGCGGTACAGCCGCTCGCTGGCGGCAAGCTCGACGATCCGGCCGGCGTGCATGACGGCGACCCGGTCGCACATGTGTCTGATGACCGACAGGTCGTGGGAGATGAAGATGAGCGTGAGGCCGAGCCGCTCTTGCAGGGAGCCCAGCAGATCGAGGACCTGGGCCTGGATCGTGACGTCGAGCGCCGAGACGGGCTCGTCGGCGATCAGCAGCTTGGGGCTCAGTGCCAGCGCCCGGGCGACGCCGATGCGCTGGCGCTGCCCGCCCGAGAACTCGCTCGGGTAGCGGCCGAGCATCTCGACGCCGA
>DATJWI010000037.1:0-2271 GCA_035501375.1 Solirubrobacteraceae bacterium | reverse complement strand
GCTCGGTCCGCCAATGCCCGTCGCCTGGATCGTCAGGGGCTCGCCATCAGCCAAAGCCAAGCCGGTGTAGCCCCAGAGGCCGCGGTGGTGGTTGAACATGCGCGGCGTCGCGATCAGCTTCTGGGCGAGCGCCAGCGCGCGTCCGGGGTCGCCCGGCAAGAGCACACGCTCGGCCAGGTCATTCGTCGGCCGCAGGTGCAAGGCCACGAGGTGGCGGGGCGCCGCTGCCGGGGACTCGGGCTCGGTCTGGGGCTGGGACTTGGGCGCCACGGGCCGCGACTTTAGACTGCCTGACGATGACGCCGCCCTCAGAGGAGCAGTCGCCGCGGGTCGAGGATCAACAGCCGCAGGGACTCACGCTCAAGCAGGTCGCCGCCCGGGCGGGCGTGACGCCCGGCACGGTCAGGCGCTGGGTCAAGGACGGGCTCGTGCCCCAGTACGAAGGCGTTTGGACGCCCGCGGCGGCTTCGCACGTTCGGATCGTGGCGAGACTGCGCGAGCGCGGACAAACAGTCCAGCGGATCAGAGAGGCCAGCCAGAGCGGCAAGCTCGCGTTCGGCTACCTGGATGAACTGTTGCCGTCGACCGAGGCCAGGTACACGCTGAAGGAGGCCGCCCGGGCGATCGACCTCGACGAGGCTGTGATCGAGCGGCTGGTGGCCGCGCTCGGCCTGAACGCGCTCTCGACGGACGAGATCTCAGAGGAAGACCTGCAGGTGTTGCGCTACGGCGCGGACACGCTCGCCGCCGGACTGCCGCTGCCTGCGCTGCTGCAGCTCGCCAGGGTGTACGGCCAGGCGATGGCCCAGATCGCCGACGCCGAGGTGAGGCTGTTCCATCTGTACCTGCACGAGCCGTTGATGCGTGAGGGGGTGCCCGGAGTCGAGGTCGCCCGGGCGATGGAGGGGATGACGCGCGAGATGCTGCCGTTTGCGATGCCGATCATCAACTACCTGCACGGCAGGATGCTCGGCTACTTCGTCGAGCAGGACGTGATCGGCCACATCGAGTCCGACCTCGACGACGAGGAGACGGCGCAGGAGGGCCGGATGCGCGTGGCGATCGCGTTCGCGGACCTGGCCGGCTACACGAAACTGACCGAGGAGGCTGGCGAGGTCGAGGCGGTCGGCGCGGTCGAGCGCTTCGTGGAGGAGGTCGAGCAGACCTTGCCGATCGACGCGCGCGTGATCAAGACGCTCGGCGACGAGGTGATGGTCGTCGGCGCTGACGCCGCGGCGCTGACGGCGTGGGCCGTCGATCTCGGCCACCGGCTGCCGCCGGGCTCGCCGCCGCCGCGGATCGGCATTCACAGCGGCGCCGCGATCTACCGCGACGGCGACTACTACGGGCGGGAGGTCAACCGCGCCGCGCGGGTGGTCGCCAGGGCCGCCGGCGGTGAGGTGCTCGTGACCAGCCCGGTCGTGGACGCGGCCACGCGCCAGGACGGGCTCGAGTTCGAGCTGATCGGCGAGGTCGTGCTCAAGGGCTTCAACCACCCGACCGAGCTGTTCCTGGCCCGGGCGCGCCCGGAGTGAGCCGGGATGGACGTCGGAGCCGTGCACGACCGGGTCCGTGGGAGCGGACTGCTCGCCAAGGATGGGGTAGGTGGGGGCCGGGTCCTCGTGATGGTCTCGGGCGGGCGCGACTCGGTCTGCCTGCTCGATGTCGCGGTAGTTGTGAGGGGGCCGGAGAGCGTCAAGGCGATGCACGTCAACTACGGCCTGCGCGGCGAGGCCTCTGATGGCGACGAGGCGCTGTGCGTCGAGCTGTGCCGGCGGTTGGGGGTCGAGCTGGAACTGGTCCGTGTCGGCGTCGAAGAGCGGGCCGAGATCGCCGCGGGCGGCAACCTGCAGGCAAGGGCGCGCGACCTGCGCTACGCCGCGGCTCTGCGCTGCGCCGAAGAGTTGGGCGGGGCGCCGGTTGCGACCGGGCACACCGCCTCAGACCAGGTCGAGACGATCCTCTATCGGCTGGCCGCCTCGCCCGGGCGCCGGGCTCTTCTGGGGATGGCCCCCAGGGAGGGTCCGATCGTAAGGCCGCTGCTGTGGCTGACCCGCGAACAGACAGCCGGCTACTGCCGCGAGCGAAATCTGGTGTGGCGAGAAGATGCGAGCAACGAAGACGAGCGCTTCGCCCGGGCGAGGGTCCGCCACAAACTGCTGCCGGCCCTGCGCGCAGTGCATCCGGCGGCCGAGTCGAGCGTGCTGCGCACAGCCGAGCTGCTGCGCGAGGAGAGCGACCTACTGGACGGCCTCGTTCAGGCCGAGCTGC
>DATJWI010000036.1:0-11638 GCA_035501375.1 Solirubrobacteraceae bacterium | reverse complement strand
GAAGCCCAGCTCAGGCGATCACGTTCAGAGCGCCCGGCCGGATCGAGTAGTGGGCGGCGGAGACCTCGCCGAGATAGTCGCCGTCGACTTGCAGCGGCAGGGGACGCTCGTCGGCGGAGCGGACGGTCAGCTCGGTGAAGGCGGGCAGGCCGGTGATCTGGCGGTGGCCGCTGACGCGGGCCGGGCGCACGAAAGCGCGCAGGCCGATCGAAGGCATCGAGAGCGGTGTCGCGCGGTGCAGCACGGCGCCGCACAGTGAGCCCGAGTCGAGGGCCGTGCCGTCGGCGATCTCGATTGGGCGACTCTGGAAGTAGGTGAACGGCGAGCCGTTCTGGATGATCGCCGTGACCGCAGCCAGCCGATCCTCGTCCGCGAGGACCTCCATCCTGGGCGGTCGCGCAAGATAGCGGCGGGCGAATGTGTGCAGGGCGACCCACGTGAAGTAGTAGGCGCCGAAGCGCGCCTTGCGGCGCGGGTTGGCATCCACGCGTTGGACGACGTTCGCGTCGACGCCGAGGCCGGATGCGAATGTGAAGCAGCGCTCGGAGGGCTCGTCTGCTTGGCCGCCCTCGGTGCGCACGACGCCGAGATCGACCCGGCGGGGACGCCAGTCGTCGGCGAGCGCCAGCAGGTGCTCGGTCGCGTCGACCAGCTCGCCGGGAATGCCGAGCATCTTGCCGAAGACGTTGGCCGAGCCGCCAGGCAGGCAAGTCAGCGGCGTGGGCGAGCCGACCAATCCGTTGGCGGCCTCGTTGACGGTGCCGTCACCGCCGAAGGCGACGACCACGTCGTAACCCTCGTGGGCGGCCTCGCGGCAGAGCACGGTTGCGTGGCCACGGGCTTCGGTGTCGACCGCGTCGACCTCGAAGCGGCCCTGTAGGGCGTAGACGACGAGGTGGCGCAGTCTGTCTGACACGGTGCTCGCATAGGGGTTTACGATGATCAGCATGCGCCGCTTGGTGGCCTGGCCCTCGAGCTCGAAGTCAGCCGGCGCCGGTTCCGGCGTGTGGGCGACATCGCGCGATTCGAGCCCGGTCTGGGCTTCGGCTGGGTCGGCGGCCGGGTGGGATCGTTGGCTGGGGAAGGCGAGCATCTGAGAGCGCCTTACACCGCACATGCGCGGGCGTTACCGAGCGCGCCGGCGAAACGTGGGGGGTCCGGCGGGTGGTCGCTTCCAAGCCGTCGTCGGGCTTGCTAAACTTCAGCGCACATAGCAGGACACATCAAGAGGGGTGGAGGGACTGGCCCGATGAAGCCCCGGCAACCACCGTCCAGCGACGGGAAGGTGCCAATTCCAGAAGATGTGTGGCGGGCCTCGTTGCTCTTCGCCACACCGTTCGATTTTGGCGAAGGCATTCAAAGGAGTCCCGATATGGCTGTGACACATCTGCAGTGCAAGGAGTGCAAGTCCGAGTATTCGCTGGAGGCGCTGTATGTGTGCGAGCGCTGCTTCGGTCCGCTGGAGGTCGCCTACGACCACAGCGCGCTGACCAACGGGGCACACAGCGCGAAGCGCTGGGTCGGCGGCGGTGCCCGCGGCGACATCGGCGAGCTGAAGCGGCGCATCCAGGCCGGACCCCAGAACATTTGGCGCTACGCCGACTTTTTGCCCCTCCCCGACGGGCCTCCGGGCCCGTCGGGCCGCCTGGCTTCGCGCGTGGGCCTACCGGCCGGGTGCACCCCGCTGATCAGGGCCGATCGGCTGGCTGCAGAGCTGGGTCTGCGCGAGGTTTGGGTCAAGAACGACGCCGCCAACCCGACGCACTCTTTCAAGGACAGGGTCGTCTCGGTCGCCGCCGCGCGCGCGCGGGAACTGGGCTTTCGGACGATCGCGTGCGCCTCGACCGGCAACCTCGCCAACTCGGTCGCCGCCCATGGCGCGGCTCTTGGTCTCGAGTCCTACGTCTTCATTCCGGCCGACCTCGAGGAGCAGAAGGTGCTCGCTACCGGCGTCTACGGGACCAGGCTGGTGGCCGTGGAGGGCAACTACGACGACGTCAACCGGCTCTGCACCGAGCTGTGCGCCGAGCGCGATTGGGCTTTCGTGAACGTGAACTTGAGGCCTTACTACGCGGAGGGCTCGAAGACGTTGGCTTTCGAGATCGCCGAGCAGCTCGGCTTCGAGCTGCCCGACCGCATCGTCGCGCCGGTGGCCTCGGGATCGCTGTTCACGAAGATCGGCAGGGGCTTCGCCGAGTGGCGCGACGTTGGGCTGCTCGAGGGCGAGCTGCCACGGATGAACGGAGCCCAGGCCGAGGGCTGCGCGCCGGTCGCGAACGCCTTCGCAAACGGCCAGGACGTGTGCAGGCCCGTCAAGCCGGACACGATCGCCAAGTCGCTCGCGATCGGCAACCCCGCGGACGGCCCTTACGCGCTCGAGCTGGCGCGCTCCAGCGGTGGCGGGATCGACGCCGTCAGCGACGAGGAAATCAAGCAGGGCATCGCATTGCTGGCCCGGACGACGGGCGTGTTCACCGAGACCGCGGGCGGGGTGACCACGGCCGTGCTCGCGAAGCTGGCCGCGCGCGGCGAGATCGATCCCGACGAGCGTGTCGTTATCGCGATCACCGGCGACGGCCTGAAGACGCTCGACGCCGTGCGCGGCTCCTTCGAGACGCTCACGATCGAGCCGACCCTCGAATCCTTCGAAGCCGGGGTCGGCGAGGCGGTCGCGGTCTGATGGCGGTCACCGTCAAGATCCCGACCCAACTGCGTGGAGCGGCCGGAGGCGAGGCCGAAGCCCAGCTCGACGGTGCGACCGTCGGCGAGGTCCTGAACGGGCTCTATGCCCTCCACGGTGAGCTGCGCGAGCGTCTCAGCGACGAGGACGGTTCGCTGAGGCGCTTCGTGAACGTGTATCTGGCCGGAGAAGACATTCGCTTCCTGGACGGCCTGAAGACCCCTGTCGCCGACGGCGCCGAGCTGACCATCCTGCCAGCGGTCGCAGGCGGCTGTTAGCGGCGGCTCGAGACCCGAGGCCGGTCGAGCGTGATGGCTCGACGGCGTTGCGCCGCTGAAGCCGCAGTGTTGCGGGAGGAGGTCAGGCCCCCTCCCGACCTTTCTCCGATCAGGGAGAGGTCGTTCTTGTGTGTGTTGTTGGTGCGTGATGGCTCGGCGGCGTTGCGCCGCTGAAGCCGACCGTCGAGACGATCGCGGCGGCTGACATCGCGGCGATCGTGAGGGCGCGTAGGCGCTTGGGCGTGAGCCAGCCGAAGCGGTTGGTCTGGAGCCAGGTCCTGAAACCGGTCGCCGCTGCGGTGGCGCCCATCACGCAACCCGCGCACATGGGGCCAGGATAGCGACCCGGCGCCCGTCAGACGGGCAGGCGGATTGGGTGGCGGGCGCGCGTGAAGATCGCAAACTGCGGGTAACCACGGTTTGAGTTTCGACATTTCTTAACGAACGTTGAGCTGTACATGAATACATTTGGATTGACTCAGAGCATGTCCACGCAAGCACCGCACCCAGTGCAGGGCGGAGCGACCGAACGGATCGACGCGATCGCCTGCCTCGACGAGCGCAGCCGTCGCCGTGCCAGCGCGCCCGGGCAGGCGGCGCCCGGGCGCTACCTGGAGGTCCAGGGCGCGGGCGCCGAGACGCTGCTCGTGCCGGTCGGCCAAGAGATCATCCATATAGGCCGCGGTCTGGCCGCGGACCTGCAACTGGACGAGGGGTCGGTCTCCAGACGCCACGCGATCTTCGTGAACCGCGGCTTCGGCGCCAGGATCCTCGACGATCGCAGCGCCAACGGCACGCTCGTCAACGGCCGGCGCGTCACCCAGGCTGACCTGCGCAGCGGCGACGTGATCGTGCTCGGGCGCGTGGTCCTGCGCTATCTGGAGCTGTAGTCGGCGCGAGTTGTGGAGTGTGCTGGCGTCGAGGAGTGTTCGGCGTGTCGCCGGTGGGCGAGCTCGATTGGCGTGCCCAGACCAGCGCGCGGAGCGCAAAGCCTGAGCCTGGACCCGCGCGCGACAGCCGAGGCCGACGTTAGGCTTCGACGCCGGTTGAGTCGAGCATCCTTTGTATGCATTCCAGCGATCCTGGCACGTGCCCGGCCGGTGAGAGGCGCGGGGCTATCGCCGATGGCGGCCGTGTCGCTGAGGGCGTTCGTGTCGCTGAGGGCGGCCGTATCGCCGAGGGCGTTCGTATCGCTGAGGGCGTTCGTGTCGCCGATGGCGGCCGTGTCGCTGGCGGCGGTTCTGTGCGTCGCCTTCGTTCCCGCGCGGGCGAGTGGGAGCATGTCCGGGACCGCGCCCAACTGCGCTCCCTCGACGCTTGGAGCCTCTCAGGCGCTCGCCGGCGGCGCGTTGACGGTGACGCCGGCGCCGGGATCGATGGACGCTTCGCATCTGGCCCAGATCAGCTTTCTCGGCGTCCCTGCGTCCGAGATCTCGGGCGTCAAGGTCAGCGGATCGCGCAGCGGCGCCCACACTGGGCGAATGCAGGCCTACTCGCAGGGCGACGGAGCGAGTTTCCTGCCGAGCAAGCCGTTCACGGAAGGCGAGGTCGTCACGGTCAGCGCCGTGCTGCGCAAGGGCGCCGCGACGACACCATTCTCGTGGCGCTTTAGGGTCGCCGAGGTCGACGCCGTGAGCCGGTCCTTGGAGACGCCTCCGCCGCCGGCGCCGCCACCGAAGCCGAGCGAATTACAGCTCTTCGTCTCGAGGCCGGACCTGCAGCCGCCGGCCGTGACGGTCAGTGCCGCGCGGGGCTCGCACGAACCGGGTGACATCTTCTTGGCTCCCTACGCGGGACCGGGCCAGTACGGGCCGATGATTCTGGACGGCGAAGGCCGGCTGGTCTGGTTCAAGCCGGTCCCGAAAGGCTCGCGGGCCGCGGACCTGAGGGTCCAGCAGTTCGAAGGCAAGCCGGTCCTGACGTGGTGGCAGGATCCGCTGCTCGCGGGCGGCCGGCGCGACGCGGGCATCGTCATCGCCGACAGCGCCTATCGCGACATTCAGGTCGTGAGGGCCGGCAACGGCTACCAGCCGGATCTGCACGTCTTCGAAATCACGCCCCGCGGGACGGCGCTGTTCACCGTCTATGACGCGATCCGCTGCAACCTCAGCGCCTATGGCGGCCCCGCCGAAGGCGCCGTCGCCGACACCCTCTTTCAAGAGATCGACCTACGGACGGGTCTGGTGCGCTACGAATGGCACGCGCTCGACCACGTCGCTTTGACCGCCTCCTACCAGCCTGTAGGGAGCGGTGGGACGCCGGTCTCGCCGTGGGACTACTTCCACATAAACGCCGTCTCAGAACACGGCTCGAGCCTGCTGGTCGATTCGCGCAACACATGGGCCGCCTACGACGTTTCGGCCAGCACCGGCCAGATCCTGTGGCGCTTGGGTGGCAAGGAATCGAGCTTTCGGATGGGGCCCGGCGCCAGCCCGGCCTGGCAGCACGACGCGCGCGAAGAGCAAAACGGCACGATCTCGTTCTTCGACAACGGTGGCACCCCGAAGGTGCACTCCCAGTCGCGCGTGATCGTGTTGGCGCTCGACAAGCAGACGATGACCGCGACGCTCGTATCGAGCTTCGTTCATCCGACTCCGCTGTTGGCGGCCAGCCAAGGCGACTTCGAGCCGTTGCCGGGCGGTGGCTGGTTCGTCGGCTGGGGTCAGGAACCGTTCTTCTCGGAATACTCGGCTTCTGGCAAGCTGCTGTTCGACGCGCGCCTGCCGCCTCTCTACCAGTCCTTCACCGTCCTACGATCCTCTTGGATCGGCCAGCCGACCGGGCCGCCGGCGCTCGTCGTGCGCCCCGGTGCGCGCGGCGGGTTGGTGGCGTACGCGAGCTGGAACGGGGCCACGGCGGTCGCTGCCTGGCGCCTGCTCGCAGGATCGAATCCACACACGCTGGCTCCAGTCGCGCGCGTCTCGCGCGAGGGCTTCGAGACGACGATCGCGCTCGCCGGCGCCCCGCCGCGCTACGTGGTCGCGCAGGCGCTCGGCGCAAACGGCGCGGTCCTGGGCTCGTCCGTTCCGGTCGCGGGCTGATGCTCAGGCCGGCTTACGGCATGAATGGGACGCTCGCCTGTGTCTGACGTAGGGCTCCGGGAAGCTACGCGCCCGGCAAGATTCGAACTTGCGACCTCTCGCTCCGGAGGCGAGCGCTCTATCCACTGAGCTACGGGCGCCGACGCGGTCCCGCTACCGTAGCGGACCATGGACATGTCCCTGTTCTTCGCGGGCACCGGCGGTTCGGTGCCGAGCGCCAGGCGCGGCCTGCCGGCGATCCTGATCAGGCGCGGCGGCGAGACGATCCTGATCGACTGCGGCGAGGGGACCCAGCGCCAACTGATCAAGTCGGTCGGCCTGCTCGATCTCGACTCGGTCTGGATCACCCACTTCCATGCCGATCACTGGCTCGGACTGCCCGGGATGCTCAAGTCGTTTGGCCTGCGCGAGCGCACCCGTCCGCTCGGCGTCTACGGGCCGCGGGGTTTGGCAAACCTGATGGAGCAGACGCGTTTCGTTTACGGCAGGCTGCCTTACGAGCTGAACGTCGTCGAGCTGGACCCGGCCGAGTCCGTTCAAGGCGATGGCTACGCGATCGCGGCGATTCCGGTCAAGCACAAAGGAGAGGCCTATGGCTACGCTCTGATCGAGGAGCCCCGGCCAGGCCATCTCGACCCGGATCTCGCCGCGCGGCTCGGCGTCGAGCCGGGCCCCGACTTCGGGCGCCTGCAGCGCGGCGAGACCGTCGGCTCGGTCAGCCCCGACCAGGTCCTCGGACCGGAGCGACCCGGTCGCAAGATCGTCATCTCCGGGGACACGTCGCCGTGCGAGTCTTTGATCGTGGCCGCCCACGAATCGGACGTGCTCGTCCACGAGGCCACGTTCGCCGAGGACGAGACCGACCGTGCGCGTCTCACCTCTCACAGCACCGCCCGCCAGGCGGCCGAAGTCGCACGCGAGGCCGAGGTCCGGATGCTCGCCTTGACCCATATCTCAAGCCGCTATCCAGGCGGCGAGCTATGCGAGCAGGCCCGCGAGCTTTTCGCCCAGACCGAGGCGCCGCGTGACTACGACACGATCGAAGTGCCCTTCCCCGAGCGCGGCTCGCCGAAGCTCGTGCGCTGGTCTGAGCGCCGCGCCCGCGAGGCTCCTTCGCCCGAACCGGTCGCCGCCGGCTGATACAGTCGAAGCAGCTCCTTTAACCAGGTCCCGAGAGGCCAGGAAGGAAGAACCCAGAAGTGCACGACACCGAGAAGACGGTCCTCGGCGAGGACGATCTGCGGCGGGCTTTGACCCGTATCGCCCACGAGATCGTCGAGCGCAACCCTCACAGCGCAGACGATCCGTGCGGTCTCGCGCTCGTCGGTATCCACCGCCGCGGCGCCTATCTCGCGCGGCGCCTGCGCGACCTCCTCCAGGATCTGCTCGGTGTCGAGGTCCCGCTCGGGGATCTCGACATCGGCTTCTACCGCGACGACGTCCTCTCAAGGCCCGCCGCGCCCGTCGTGCACGCCTCCCACATCGACTTCGACGTCACCGGTCTGACCGTCGTCATCGTCGACGATGTTCTCTATACCGGGCGCACCGTGCGCGCCGCGATCGAGGCCCTGTTCGACTACGGGCGCCCCGCCAAGGTCCAGCTCGCGGTGCTCGTCGATCGCGGCCACCGCGAGTTGCCGATCAGGCCCGACTACGTCGGCAAGAACCTGCCGACCTCCCGCGCCGAGCATGTCCGTGTGCGTGTTGTCGAGCTGGACAGCGTGGATGCCGTCACCATCGCTTCTGTCGTTCCCGAGAAAGCCCTCACTCCATGAACCACCTGCTTTCGATCGAGGAACTCGACCGGCCCGCGATCGAGAAGATCGTCGCCCAGGCCTTCCGTTTCGCGGAGGTCTCCGATCGGGAGATCAAGAAGGTGCCGGCCCTGCGCGGACGGATGGTCCTGAACCTGTTCTACGAGGCCTCAACGCGCACGCGCAGCTCCTTCGAGCTGGCCGCCAAGCGCCTGTCCGCGGATGTCGTCAACTTCGCGTCCAGCGGCTCGTCCGTCGAGAAGGGCGAGTCCTTGAAGGACACCGTCCAGACGCTCAGCGCCCACAAGCCCGACGCGATCGTGCTGCGCACGCCCTGGGCCGGCGCCGCCGAGCTGGTCTCGCGCTGGTGCCCTGCCGCGATCGTCAACGCCGGCGACGGCAAGCACGAGCATCCGACCCAGGCCCTGCTCGACGTGTACACCCTGAACCGGCGCCTCGGCTCGATCGACGGCGCCGAGATCTGGATCGTCGGCGACGTCGCCCACTCGCGGGTCGCCCGCTCGAACATCATCGCTTTCCAGCGCCTCGGTGCCCGCGTCACGGTCGCCGGGCCGCCGACCTTGATCCCGCGCGAGATCGAGACGCTCGGCTGCGACGTCCGCTACTCGCTGGACGAGCTCGGCCGCGCCGACGTCGTCTACGCGCTGCGCATGCAACACGAGCGCCAGACCGAGGCTTTGGTGCCTTCCCTGCGCGAGTACGCAAGCCGCTATCAGATCAACGGCCGGCGCCTGTCCGCTCGCCAGCTCCTGATGCACCCCGGCCCCGTCAATCGCGGCGTCGAGCTTTCCGGTGAGGTCGTCGATTCCCCGCAGGCCCTGATCACCGCCCAGGTCGAGGCCGGCGTCGTCGTGCGCATGGCCGTCCTCTACGAGCTGCTCGCCGGCGCCCACGCTCCCCGTTCCGTGCCCGAGCCCCAGTTGGCGTGATGGGATTCGAGCCGCTCGTCAAAGGACCCGGCACGCTCGTCCAGCTGCTGCTGAAAGACGTCCACGCGCTCGATCCCCGGGCCGGCTTGGACGCGCGCCGCGACGTTCTCGTCCGCGACGGCTTCATCGCCGAGATCGCCGAGCCCGACACGATCGTGCCGGTCGATGGCGCTGAGATCGTCGAGGGCCGCGGCCGCGCGCTCATGCCCGCCTTCTTCGATCCTCACGTACACCTGAGGACTCCCGGCCAGGAGCACAAGGAGGACATCGAGACCGGCACTCGCGCCGCCGCCGCCGGTGGTTACGGCGCGGTCATCGCGATGCCCAACACCGACCCGCCGATCGACTCCCCGCCGCTCCTGCGCTCCGTGCGCGACGCCGCCGCCCGCGACGCGCGCGTGCCCGTCGGGTTCTTGGCCGCGATCACCCGCGACCTCGCGGGCCAAGAGCTGACCGAGATGGCCACCCTGCGTTCGGAAGGCGCCATCGGGTTCACCGACGACGGTATGCCGGTGGCCAGCGCCGGCACCCTGCGCAAGGCGCTCCAATATCAGCGGCTCTGCGGCGGGGTCATCGTCCTGCACGAGGAGGATCCCACGCTCTCCCGCGGCGCGTCGATGCGCGAGGGCACCGTCAGCGTCGCGCTCGGCATCGCCGGCGTCCCGTCGGTCAGCGAGTCCACGATGGTCGCCCGCGACGCCGAGCTCGCCGCTTACGAGAACGCCCGCGTTCACTTCCAGCACCTCAGCTGCGCCGCCTCCGCGCGCGCGCTCGCCTCCGCCAAGGCCGCCGGTGTCAAGGTCAGCGGTGAGGTCACGCCTCATCACCTCCTGCTCACCGACGATTCGGTGCGAACGCTTGACACCCGCATGAAGATGAACCCGCCGCTCGCGGGCGACGACGATCGGATGGCCCTGATCGCGGCTCTCCGCGATGGCACGATCGACTGCGTCGCCACCGACCACGCACCGCACGCGCGCGAGGAGAAGGAAGTCCCGTTCGAGCAGGCTCCCTTCGGCACGACCGGTCTCGAGACCGCCTTCGCCGCGCTGTACACAGGCCTCGTGCTGACCGGTGAGCTCGATCTCGGCGTTCTCGTGGAGCGAATGACCGCTGGCGCAGGCCTCTTCGACCTGCCGATCCCCACGATCGCGATCTCCGAGCCCGCCAACCTCACCCTGATCGACCTCGACGCCGAGTACCTGGCCGGCGAGCGGGGCTGGGAGAGCCGCTCCGAGAACTGCTGCTTCGCCGGGCGCCGCCTCCACGGTCGCGTTCTACTGACTGTCGCCGCCGGCGCTATCGCCTACCGCGAGCGTGTCTTCTCGGTGGTGGCCGCCTGATGGGTCTGCTCGACCGCGACCGGGCGGCGCTCATCGTCGTGGACATTCAAGAGGGCTTCCGTCCCTACGCCTCTTTCGCTTCGGTCGCCGCCGCCGCCAACAAGCTGGTCCAGGCCGCCCGTATCCTCGGCCTGCCGATTCTCGTCTCCGAGCAGTACCCCAAAGGGCTTGGCCATACCGCGCCCGAGGTCGGCTTGGCCGAACCCGAGCGTTTGATCGAGAAGACCGTCTTCTCGGCCGCCAGGGCCGATGGTTTTGACCTGCAAGGCCGAAACCAGGCGATCGTGTGCGGGATCGAGACCCACGTGTGCGTCAGCCAGACCGTCCACGATCTGCTCGACCAAGGCGTCGAAACGCACGTCCCGGCTGACGCTGTCGGATCGCGCCACGAGCTCGACTACGAGCGCGGCCTCGAGCGCATGGAGCGCGCCGGCGCGGTCGTCTCGACGGTCGAGTCCGTCCTGTTCGAGCTGCTCGAGCGCGCCGGCACGCCCGAGTTCAAGACGATCCAGAAGCTGATCGTCTGATGGGGTGTTCTTCTCCGTGAGTCCCGATCCGCGCGCGCGCGCGTACGTGCTGCTCGAGGATGGCGCACGCTATGACGGTGAGGCCTGCGGCGCCGCCGGTTACGCCGTCGGCGAGATCGTCTTTACGACCGGCATGTCCGGCTACCAAGAGTCGTTCACCGACCCGTCGTTCGCGGGCCAGCTGATCGCTTACACCTATCCGCACATCGGCAACTACGGGGTCAGCGCCGAGGCGATGGAGTCCGACCGGGCCTGGGCCAGGGCGGCGATCATGCGCGAAGCGTGCGATCGCGAGGACGCGCCCGGGGCCGAGGGCGGCTGGCTGCAGTGGCTCAGCGACTGCGGCATCCCGGCGATCAGTGGGGTCGACACGCGTGGCCTCGTGATTCACATTCGCGAGCGCGGCGCCATGCGCGGGGGAATTTTCCCGGGCGAGATGTCCGAACACGACGCTCACGACCTGATCGCCGCCGAGCCGCCGATGGCCGGCCAGGATCTCGCCGCCGAGGTCACACCCGCCGCCGTCAGCCGCCACGGCGAGGAGGCGGCGGGAGGGCCGCGTATCGCGGTGCTCGACACAGGCATCAAGCAGTCGATGGTCTCCGAGCTGCTCGTCAGGGGCGTACGTCTCAGCCTGCACCCCTGCACGAGCTCGGCGGCCGACCTTCTGGCCGAGGACCCGGACGCCGTCTTCCTGTCGAACGGCCCCGGCGACCCGGGTGCGCTGGACTATGTGGTGCAGACGGTGCGCGAGCTCGTCGGCGTCAAGCCGGTTTGGGGCATCTGTCTCGGCCATCAGTTGCTCTGCCGGGCGGTCGGCCTGGAGACCTTCAAGCTCCCTTTCGGCCACCACGGCGCCAACCATCCGGTCAAGGATCTGCAGACCGGCCGCATCGAGATCACCTCCCAGAACCACGGCTTCGCGGCGCTCGGCCCGGGCGGCGCCCGCACGATCGACGGCGACGAGCCGGTGCGCTGGCAGACCGACTTCGGCGAGGCTTCGCTGTCGCACGTCAACCTGTACGACCGTACCGTCGAGGGCTTGGAGCTGCTGGAGGCGCCGGG
>DATJWI010000035.1:0-2165 GCA_035501375.1 Solirubrobacteraceae bacterium | reverse complement strand
GGCGGTGACGTGCTTCTTGAAGGGACGCGTGCTGTTCGGTGTGATCGGGGTGTTCATCCCCGTCGTCGCATTCGTCGGAGCAGTCCGGCTGGCGCATCCCGCGTCGCCCTGGGCGCGCTGGCGCTACGACGGTAAGCGCCTCGAGGAGGCCCGCATGCGCTTTGACCCCGCCCGGCGGGCCGGTCGCTGGCAGCGCCGGCTCGGCGACCTGGTCGCCGGCGCCCCGACTCCAGAGGACGATTCGTAGCGGCGTCTATCGCGGCAGCGTCCGCGGCAGCCCGAACTGTGCGAGCAGGCTGCGCTCGCCGAACCACGTGATCGCAGACACCTTGTCGTCAACCAGCGCGAGCACCATCAGGCCATACGCGCGCAACACCGCCGCCTGCGGATCGGGCAGATAGCAGCCGAACGCGGGCTGGCCGTTGGCGCGGGTCGGCGTAAGCCGGAGGTTCGCGTCGCGGCGCCCACTGCGCTCGGCGACGATGAACCCGGCGATCGCCAGCGGCCCTTGGTACTCGTAAGGCTGCGGCGGCATCGTCAACCACGCGTCGTCGGTCAGCAGCGAGATGACGGCCTTGGTGTCGCCCTGCTCAACGGCTGTTGCGAACCGACCGACGACATCGCGCTCTACCAGCGACCCTGGCATCGGGGCGCGCTGCAGACCCCCGGCCGGCATGCGCTGGTCGAGCGTCGCGCGAGCGCGTTGCAGCGCGCTCTTGACCGAGGTCTCGCTTGTGTCGAGCATCGAAGCGACCTCGGACGCCTGAAAGCCGAGCACCTCGCGCAACACGAGCACGGCGCGCTGGCGGGGCGGAAGGTGTTGCAGCGCGGCCGCGAATGCGAGCCCCACCGACTCTCGAACCTCGTAGCGCGACGCCGGCCCTGGGGCCGTGTCGGCGATCTCGTCAAGCATCGCGTCGGGGTAGGGGTCTAGCCACATCGGCTCGGCCATCCTTGTCGGCGGGGGCGGCTGCGCCATCGACGGAACCTCCTGTGGTCGGCGCTTGCGGTCGCGAAGCAGGTTCAGGCAGCGGTTGGTTGCGATCCGATACAGCCAGGCGCGAAGCGAGGCGCGTTCCTCGAACCCACCCAGTCCGCGCCAGGCCGCGAGCAGCGTCTCCTGCACGATGTCCTCGGCGTCCAAGAGCGATCCCAGGATCCGATAGCAGTGAAGGTGCAGCTCTCGCCGATACGGCGCAACCAGCTCCTGGAAGGCCGATTCGTCGCCCGCGCGGGCGCGAATCAGCGCCCGCTGTGAATGCTCACCGATCACGTGCACCTGTCCTAAAGGACACCGGCGATCCGCGAAAAGGATCGGTGCGTTTCCAACAAAGCCGGTGTCTCATCCAGCGCAACCACGAATCGGAGGACAGATTGATGCAAGCCAAGTTCGCAGGAAAGTCCATTTTGGTAACCGGCGCCAATCGCGGGCTCGGGCAGGCGCTCGTCGAGGAGTTGCTGCGCAGAGGCGCGGAGCGTGTCTATGTGGGCACTCGCCAGCGGATCCCAGGCGGAGATGCGCGCGTCACGCCCGTGATCCTGGACGTCACCGACCCGGGGCAGATCCAGGCGGCTGCCGACGGCATCGAGTCGCTCGACATCTTGATCAACAACGCGGGCGTGTCTGTCCCGGATGATCTGAGCGATCGGTCGGCGTTGGACCGCCATCTGGCGGTGAACCTGTACGGGACGCTGGACGTCACGCAGGCTGTCCTGCCCCTGCTGACGAGCAGCCACGGAGCCGTGGTCAATATCGTCTCGCTCGGCGCGGTGGCCGCAGTGCCGGTGCTTCCGGCCTATTCAGTCTCGAAGGCGGCCTCGCTGTCGCTCACCCAGTCGCTTCGAGCGCTCCTGGCCCCGCGAGGCGTGAGCGTCTACGCCGTGATGCCCGGTCCGATCGACACCGACATGGTGCGGGCGCTCGAGATCCCGAAGACGCCGCCGGAGGATGTTGCGCGAGCCACTCTCGACCTCATGGAGCAAGGCGAGGAGGACATCTTCCCCGACCCGATGTCGGCTCCTCTGACCGAGGGATGGCGCGTGAGCCCCGTCAAAGAAATGGAGCGCCAGAACGCGGCGCTTGTCGCAGGCCAACCGATCGCGGCATAGGGGAGGCAACGATGAACACGACGACGGCCACCCACAGGATCGCCACACGGGAGGAG
>DATJWI010000034.1:0-3433 GCA_035501375.1 Solirubrobacteraceae bacterium | reverse complement strand
GCTGGGCCGGCGACCTCGGCCTCGTTCCGTCGATGCCTGCCGCCGATGTCGCCGCGATGACGATGGCGATGGCCGACGGCTTCCTCCTGAATCGCATGATCGACCCTGGCCTGCCCGAGGATCTGTACGGCTCGATGTTCGAGTTGTTCGCACGCGGGCTCTTGGCGGCCGGATAGCCCTCTACCCCTTGGCTTTCGGCGGTTCGCTGCCGATAAACGGGATGGTGCGACCAGCATCTCCATCTCGGCTCGGCGGGCTCGAGGTCACAGCTCTGCTCGACCAGCTACCGGCGATCCTGTATGTCGCGGAAGCCGGCGTCGCCGGACGCTGGCTGTATGTGAGCGCCGGCATCCAGGCGATCCTCGGTTTCAGCCCTGAGGAGTGGATCGAGGACCCGGGCCTGTGGGCGCGCCAAATGCACTCCGAGGATCGCGACCGCGTGTTCGCGCGCGAGGACTCGCTGCTCGAGCCCGAGGTGCCAGATGAATACAGGATGCGCCACCGGGACGGCACGATCGTGTGGGTGCGCGACGAAGCGGCGCTCATCACAGACACCGCTGGCCGCCGGCGCTGGCACGGTGTGATCTCGGACATCACCGACCGCAAGCAGGCCGAGGCCGAGCTCGAGCGCCGAGCAGAGGTGATCCGCCACCAGGCATTGCACGATCCGCTCACGAACCTGCCCAACCGCGTCCTGTTCCTCGACCGGCTCGCCGAGGCGCTTGCCAAGCCGGGAGCCAAAGTGGCGGTCGTGATGCTCGACATCGACAACTTCAAGCTCGTCAACGACAGCCTCGGCCACAGCGCCGGCGACGAGCTCCTGATGAAGATCGCGCCCCGCATGCAGACCGCGCTGCGGCCCGGCGACACGATCGCCAGGCTCGGCGGGGACGAGTTCGTCGTGCTGCTCGACCGCATCTCCGGCGAGCGCTCGGCCGCGCTCATCGCCGAACGGATCGTCGCCACCTTCGAGAGCCCATTCGAACTGAGCCTCGGCGAGCACTTCGCCAAGGCGAGCCTCGGGATCGCGCTCTCCGACGGCCCCGAAAGCCTGCCCGCGGGCCTGATCAGAGACGCGGACGCGGCGATGTACCAGGCGAAGGCCAGGGGCCGCGGGCGCTTCGAGATCTTCGACCGCGCCATGCGGGCCCAGACAGTCGAGCGCCTGGCGATCGAGAACGACCTGCGCCGTGCGCTCGACCGCGACGAGCTGCGCCTGCTCTACCAGCCGATCGTCTCCCTGCGCGACGGCTCGATCGCCTCGGTCGAGGCGCTCCTGCGCTGGCAGCATCACGAGCGCGGCCTGCTCGGCCCGGCCGAGTTCATTCCCGTGGCCGAGGAGACCGGCCTGATCGAGCCGATCGAGCGCTGGGTGCTCGAGCTGGCCTGCCGCCAGGCGACCGTCTGGCACGCGGCCAGGCCCGACTCCAGGCCGCTCGGCCTGTCGGTCAACCTGTCCGCCCGGCACTTCGCGCAGCGCGAGCTGGAGGCGACGGTGTCGGACGTGCTCGCTTCGACCGGAATCGAGCCGGCCAGCCTGTGCTTGGAGATCACCGAGTCGGTGCTCCTGGAGGAGCCCGACCGGGCGGCCGCGACGATCGCGCGCCTGGAGCGTCTCGGCGTTCGCTTCGTCCTCGACGACTTCGGCACCGGCTACTCCTCCTTGGCCTACCTCAGCGGCCTGCCGATCGGTGGCCTGAAGGTAGATCGATCGTTCGTGAAAGACCTCGGCAACGAAAGCCGTTCGACCGCGATCATCACGGCGATCGTGCGGATGGCCCAGGCCCTCGCCGTCGAGGTGATCGCAGAGGGGGTCGAGACCGAGCGCCAGCTGCTAGCCCTGCGCGAGCTGCGCTGCGAGCTGGCCCAAGGCTTCCACCTGCACCGGCCGATGTCCGCCGACGCGATATCAGAGCTATTGCAGGCCCAGAGCGTGGCTCAGGCGGAGCGGTCGCTCCGGTTCGAGAACTAGCCTGTCGTCGGTGTCATCGCCTAATGCCGTGGTCGCTGGTCGCCACCCGCTCGAGAACGAGATCCTGCTCGGCGAGAACCTCGAGCTGCTGTCTGGCTTCGCCGACGAGTCCTTCCAGCTCGTCTACATCGATCCGCCGTTCAACACCGGCCGCGACCAGGCCCGTAAGACGCTGCACGTCGTCCAGGACGAGACCGGCGAGCGCCGCGGCTTCCAGGGCCGGCGCTACCGGACCAGCCTGTTGAGCGAGTCGAGTTACAGCGACAAGTTCGAGGACTATCTGGCCTTCCTGGAGCCGCGGCTGGAGCAGGCCAAGAGGCTGCTCAGACGCGACGGAACCATGTACGTGCACCTGGACTACAGAGAGGCCCATTACTGCAAGCTGCTCCTGGACGAGATCTTCGGAAGAGAGTGCTTCTTGAACGAGCTGATCTGGGCCTACGACTACGGCGCCCGTTCGCGAAAGCGCTGGCCGGCCAAGCACGACACGATCCTGGTCTATGTCAAGGATCCCGCTCGCTATCACTTCGACCCCGAGGAGGTCGATCGCGAGCCCTACATGGCGCCCGGCCTCGTGACCGCCGAGAAGGCGGAACGCGGCAAGTTGCCGACCGACGTCTGGTGGCACACGATCGTGCCCACCAGGGGCGCCGAGAAGACCGGCTACCCGACACAGAAGCCAGAGGGCATCGTCAAGCGCATGGTCGCCGCCTCCACGAGGCCCGGCGACTGGTGCCTCGACTTCTTTGCGGGCTCGGGAACGCTCGGCGCGGCCGCCGCCAAGCTCGGGCGCCGCTACGTCCTGATCGACTCCAACCCCGAGGCCGTGCGCGTCATGCGCGCGCGGCTGTGCCAACGTTAGGCCCATGTTCCATGTCGAGCTGCGCCAGTTCCCGCACAACACCTGCGCCTTCAACCTCGACGAAGACGAGCTGTACGAAAAGCTGGTCGAGCCTTGGTCCCGAGACGAATGGGTAGAGCTCGGCGAACGCAAATGGAGTCCTCACCGCGCCAAACTGACCGTGCTCGAGGGTCCGCACCTGGAGTTGGTCGACCTGTCGATGGGCAGGGGTTGGCGCAACGCCGAACATCTCGGCAAGGACGTCACCGAGGCGGTGCTTGCCCGCGCGCGCGCGAAGCCGGAAGCCGGCGACGCCCTCGCGGCTCCACCGAGCGCTCCTGCGTCCGCCGGTCCGTCTGCGCCCACCGGTCCGTCTGCGCCCACCGGTCCGTCTGAGCCTGCCGGTCCGCCTGCGCCCGCTGGCCAGCCTGAGCCCGTCGGCCCGCCTGAGCTTCTCGCGGGGCTGCTCGGCGAGGACCCGGAGGCGTTGCTGGCGGCCTGGCGGCTGGCCGCCGAGCGCCGGCCAGACCTGGCCCCTAGCGATGCGCTCGCCTTGGCTGAACGGACGCTCGGGGTCTTGGACGACGCCGGACCGGGCTGAGCGGACTGTGCGCGCCGGC
>DATJWI010000033.1:0-2519 GCA_035501375.1 Solirubrobacteraceae bacterium | reverse complement strand
CTCGCGGTGGCGTTCGCGTTCCGCTGCGGCATGTTCAACATCGGCGGCCAGGGCCAGTACCTCGTCGGCAGCTACATGGCCGTCTGGATCGGGGTCTCGTTCGACAACATGAACCCGCTCCTGCACGTGCTGCTCTGCATCGTGCTCGGATCGCTGATGGGGGCCGCGTGGGCCGGGATCGCGGGCATCCTCAAGGCGACCGTCGGAACCCACGAGGTGATCGCGACGATCATGCTCAACTGGATCGCGATCTGGGTGGGTGAGTGGCTGTTCGGACAGCAGGGGCCGCTCCAGGGGTCGAACGCGTCAATTCCGATCTCGAACGACATCGCCGAGGGCGCGAAGCTGCCGGTGTTCTGGGGCGTCGCGATCCTCCAGGGACTCTCGATCGGGATCTTCATCGCGATCGGGATGCTCGTCGTCTACTGGCTGTTGATCAACCGCACGACGCTCGGCTTCGAAGTGCGCGCGGTCGGGTTCAACCCGGAGGCCGCGCGGTACGGCGGCATGTCCGTGGCCCGCAACTACTTCCTCGCGATGGCGATCGCCGGCTGCTTCGCGGGACTTGCCGGCGCGCTCGACATCACGGGTTGGGAGTACAACCTCGGCCAGAGCGACATCCCGGTGAGCCAGATCGGCTTCATCGGACTCGCGGCCGCGCTGCTCGGCCGCAACACGGCGCTCGGCGTCGGGCTCGCATCGCTGCTGTTCGGCGCGCTGATCAACGGCACGTCGGGACGGCAGCTCGACCCGTCGGTGTTCCGTCCCGACCTCGCCGGCAACCTGACGACGATCATCCAGGGCCTCGTCATCCTGTTCGTCGGGCTCGACATGAACCGCCTGCTCGGGAGCTACCGGCGCAAGAGGCGCGTGTCGTGACCGCGATGACCGCCCGCATGGGGAAGGTGCATTGGACCGGGCCCCGCTCGATCGGCGTCCTCGGGATCATCCTGGGCGCGCTCGGGTTCTTCTTCGTGCTGCCGCCGACCACGGCCCGCACCGCGCTCGTGCCGGTCGCGCTGGGCATCCTCGCCATCGCCGCCGGCATCTGGTCGTGGTCGCGCGGCGAGCGCCGGATCGGGGGAGGCGCGGTGGCGGCCGGGATTCTCGGGATCGCGCTCGGACTCCTCGCCCTTCAGTCGTCGGTCGCGAACCTGAGTGACGTCGTCGTCTGGAGCGGTCTCCTGGCTGCGACGCTCCGGTATGCGACGCCGCTGACCTACGCCGCGATCGGCGGCCTCTTCTGCGAGCGGGCCGGCGTGATCAACGTGGCGCTCGAGGGCATGCTGCTGACCGGTGCCTTCTTCGGCATCTGGGGCGCGATCTGGGCGCACAGCTGGGCCGGCAACTCGGCCTGGATCGTCGGGATCGTCTGCGCCTGCCTCGCCGGGATGGGGATGGCGACCATCCATGCGATCTGGGCGATCAGCCTCAAGGTCGATCAGATCATCTCGGGGACGGCGCTGAACTTCCTCGCGCTCGGAATCACCGGCTACATCTTCATCGACAAGTACGGCGACACCGGCACGCCGGGCAACGTCTCCGACTACGGCATTCCGGACATTCACCTGAACTTCCTCAAGAACTGGCCGTTCGTCGGCCCGATCCTCGGGCAGGTGAACCTGATGATCTGGCTCTCGATCGTCCTGCTCTTCGCGACGTACATCTTCGTCTTCCGGACCCCGTACGGCCTGCGGCTGCGCGCGGTCGGTGAGCATCCGCGCGCCGCCGACACGGTGGGCATCCCCGTCAACAAGGTTCGCTACATCGCCGTGATCGGCTCCGGCGCCATCGCCGCCATGGGTGGGGCGTACATCTCGCTCGGGTTCGTGCACTCGTTCAGCGAGAACCTGACGGCGGGTACCGGCTTCATCGGCCTCGCGGCGTTGATCTTCGGCAAGTGGCGGCCGTTCCCGACCTGGGGTGCCGCGCTGCTCTTCGGGTTCTCGAGCGCGCTCGCCGACCGGCTCCCCGACGCGTACGGCAACCAATGGGGCACCCTGTTCCAGGCCTTGCCCTACGTGCTCACCATCATCGCTGTGGCCGGCGTGATCGGCCGGTCGGTCGGTCCGGCGGCCGCCGGACGGCCGTATGAGAAGCAGTAACCGCTCCGCGGGGTTCGCCGCGCTGCTCGGCGCGCTCGCGATTCTCGTCCTGCCGGTGTCCGTGCTCGCCGCGCAGGTGTCGTCGCAGCTCGACCTGCTGCATACGCTCTACGTCGCGGTGCCGGTCGACCTCGCGCTCGCCCTGAGCGCGGTCGTGCTCGTCCGCCGGACCCGGCTCGACCAGGCGCGCCAGGTGCAGCCGCGTGGGGTCAAGCTGGCCCGGCTCGCACGCGTCCTCGCCAACATCGGGTTGTACGCGGCCGTCACCGGTGCGCTCGCGCTCGGGGTCTACGGCATCCTCCGCTGGGCGCAGTAGTCGTCTACCCTTTCGGGCTCCGTGTTCGAGATCGGGAACAGCCTGCGCGAGGCTCGCGTCCGCCGGGGTATCGACTTCGCCGAGGCCGAGCTCGCCAC
>DATJWI010000032.1:0-3724 GCA_035501375.1 Solirubrobacteraceae bacterium | reverse complement strand
GCCCCTGACGAAGCGCTCGAACAGGCTCGACGCCAGCTCGGGCGCGACACCGGGGCCGTTGTCTTCGACCACCAGCAGGGCCTGTTCGCCGCAGGCTCGGGTTGAGACCCGGATCGCGCTGCCCGGGGGCGTGTGGCGCAGAGCGTTCTCGATCAGGTTGATCGTGAGGCGGTGCAGCTCGTCGCGGGCGCCCTGAACGGTGACCGGCCGTACGTCGAGCTCGATGTCGTGGGCGTCGCTGACCGGCCCCAGCTCGCCGGCCGCCTCGACCACGATCTGATCCAGGGCGCACGGCTCGTGCGCGACGACCCGCCCGACGTCGGTCCTGGCCAGCAGCAACAGGTCGGCCACGAGCCGGCGCATCCGCTGAGAGGAGCGCAACGCCGAGCGCGCCGCCTCGCCCTGTTCGCCGTCCAGTCCATCGGCCAGCAGCTCGAGGTTCGCCAGGACGCTCGTCAGGGGCGTGCGCAGCTCATGAGAGGCGTCGGCCACGAAGCGGCGCTGCCTGGAGAGCATCTCCTCGGTCTCCGAGCGCGCGGCGTCCAGCTCGCGCAGCATGCCCTCCAGCGTCCGGGCCAGCTCGGCGACCTCGTCGTCGGCCGCTGGCTGAGGGACGTGACCCGACGGGTCCCTGGTGCGGGCGATCTCCTCGGCGGCGCCGGTCAGCTGTGCGATCGGCGCCATCGCGCGCCTGGCGATCGCTACGCCCGCGAGCAGCGCCAGGGCCGCCCCGGCGAACACCCCGAGCAGCAGGAACAGCTCGACGCGGGCGACGGTGTTTTCGGTGTCTGACAGGGAGCGCCCGTATTGGATCACGACCCTGCCGATCGGTTCGCCCGTGCTCGCGATCCTGATGACCGCCGGCTTGCTGACCACGTAGTAGCCGGAGGAGGTATGCGGCGCCGGCGTGGGCGCGCCCAGGCTCGGCGCGTGCGACGGCGCCTGTTCGACCGTCGCCCCGCCCAGCGTCAGCACCCTGATCGCGGCCTCCTGCTGGGGCGAGACCAGGTCCTCGAGCGGCGGTTCTATCCGTTCGATCCGGAAGGTGCTCGGATCGACCTTGATGTTCAGCTGGGTAGGCAGTTGCGCGGCGGTCGTTTCGACCTGGTGCCTGAAATCGGACCTGATCCGCCTCACGGTCAGCGAGCCGATCGCGATCGCAAAACCGCACAGGATCGTGAACGTCAGGAGCGCCGAGACCCCGGCCAGCCGCGTCCTGATCGGCAGCCGGTCGAACGCGGCGCTGACACGGCGGACGGGGGAGGGACGGCGGTCAGGCTCGGAGGACGTATCCGGCTCCCCGGATCGTGTGCAACAGCCGCGGCTCGCCCTCGGCCTCGAGCTTGCGCCTCAGGTTCGAGACGAACACCTCGATCGTGTTCGTCGTCGAGAAGGGATCGTATCCCCAGACCTCGTCCAGGAGGCGCTGCCTGGAGACGACGATGCGCTCGTTGCGCATCATGTACTCCAGGAGCTCGAACTCGCGCTGGGTCAACTCGATCGGGCGCTCGCCGCGGACGACCTCGTGGGTGTCGACGTTCAGCGACAGGTCGGATACGCGCAGCGGCGCCGACCCGCGCGGTGGGCGGCGGCGCAACAGGGCCCGCATCCGCGCCAAGAGCTCCTGGCGCTCGAACGGCTTGACCAGGTAGTCGTCGGCGCCGGCGTCCAGGCCCTCGACGCGCGACTCCAGGGCGTCGCGTGCCGTCAGGATCAGGATCGGCACGTCGTCGTCGGCGCGCAGGTGCTTGGCGACCTCCAGGCCGTCGATCCCGGGCAGGCCGAGGTCCAGGATCACGAGGTCTGGCGCGAACGCCTTGCCGTGCTCGAGCGCGGCCGGCCCGTCGAGCGCCGCTCTGACCTCGTAGCCCTCCATCCGCAGCGAGCGCTGCAGGGCCTGGGCTATGTCTTCGTCGTCCTCGACGACCAAGACTCTGGGTGCGCGTGAGAAGTCGTTCATGAGCAGATTCTTTATGTAAGCGCTCGGCGCTAAAGCGATGGTAAGGGGTGGGCCGGCTGCAAGGCGGGTCCGGGACTGGCGGCGTGTAGCAGGAGTGTGGGCGCCAGACATGGCGCCGGAGGATCGCGTGCGAAGAGGCGGCAACTGAAGGACCGGGAGGGTCGGCGTCGAAGTTGCGCCAGATGAGCACGACCAGGCGCCGTGCCGGCGCGCCGAGAAAGACTGGACAAAAACGGAGGACACACGCGCGCACGCATACGCGCGCGCAGCGCCGCCGTTCGAGAAGATCCACACTCTCGCCCGCCGGGCTGCTCGCCGCGGCCTGGCCGCCGCGCAAGCCAGAGCTCGACCAGCGCCAGCGCGACATGCTCGGCTTCGCGACGATCGCGCTCGGCGTCTTCCTCGGCTTCATCTTTTACGGCGGCTGGAACGGGGGACGCGCCGGGCAGGCACTCACGGAAGCGATCGGCTGGCTCGTCGGCGAAGCCAGGGTGTTCGTCCCGCTCCTGCTCGTCCTCGCCGGCGGCATGCTGCTGGCCGGACCGGAATGGCCGCAACTGCGCCCGCTGCGGGCTGGCCTGACCTGTCTCGGCGCCGCGATCACGACGGCGATGGCCGCCGGAACGCTCGGCATCACCCAGGGCGCCTCCCCCAATACCGGCGAATCGTCCTGGTCGAGCGTCTTCGTGCAGGCCCACGGCGGCGTCCTCGGCGAGGCCCTTTACCAGGGAGCCCATCGCTCCGTGCAGACGGTCGGCGTCGATCTGCTCGTGGTCGTCTTGCTGTTCTTCGGTGTCACCCTGATCACCGGTTCCTCGCCCGCCAGCGCCATCCGCGCGGCCGCGGCCCACGCCGTCGCATGGACGAGGTTCGCGTTCACACACGTACGCGCGGCCTCGGCGCGCAGGCGGCACGCGACCGCCGGCGAAGGCGCCGCGAACGACGGCGCGGCGGAAGGCTTCGATCCAGGCACGGAGTCTCCGGCCACCGGCAGCGAGTTCTCGTCGTTGATCCCGCCCGACCCCAATCCCCAGGAGTTGATCGTGAGAGCCACCCACGTCGAGGCGCCCGCGCTGGAGGCGCCTTCGCTCGAGACCTCGCCAGACGGTGAGCGCGAAGGCGATCCGGACAGCGACTGGGACGGATCGGCGCTCGGAGACGGTTCCCATGAGAATCCCGACTCGCCTGAGGACCAGCATGCCGACCGCCGGTTGTCAGTCGGCGAGGAGGATCTGACTCCCCAGGGTCGCTACCGGGACAGCGTCACCGAGGATCCGGACTTCGTTTGGGAGCTGCCCGACGCCGAGCGCCTGTTGACGCGCTCCACGGGCGAGCAGGCCAGGCCCGACACGGCCGGACAGGAGCGCACCGCCGCGAGTCTGGTCGAGGCGCTCGGGCATTTCGGGGTGGAGGCGAAGGTGATCGGCACGGTCGCCGGCCCGCACATAACGCGGTATGAGCTGCGTTTGGCGCCCGGCACGAAGGTCGCGAAGGTCGCCCAGCTCAAGGACGACCTCGCATATGCCCTGGCGGCGACCGACATCAGGATCCTGGCGCCGATCCCCGGCAAGCAGGCGGTCGGCGTGGAGGTGCCCAACGCGAGGCGGCGGATCGTGAGGCTCGGCGATGTCTTCCAGGCTCCGCCCGCCGACTGGTCGCCGCTGACGGTGTGGCTCGGCAAGGACGTCGCCGGCAAGGCGATCGGCGCCGACCTCGCGAAGATGCCCCATCTGCTGGTCGCCGGGACGACCGGCGCGGGCAAGT
>DATJWI010000031.1:0-3609 GCA_035501375.1 Solirubrobacteraceae bacterium | reverse complement strand
TCCAGCGCCGCGACGGCCAGGCCGACGAGCAGGTTCGCCAGGACGTGCGGCAGTTGCGAGACGGTCGCCATCAAACGGTCGTGGGCGTCGGGCTCGATCTCGACCGGCGTCGCCCCAAAGCTCGCGATCAGCTCTCGCAGGGACCCCTGGGAGAGCCGATCGAGAGGCCGGCGGAGCTGATCGACGGGCTGACGAGGCTCTTCGACGGCCTGGCCGCCGGCTGGCGACCCCCGCGCGGCGCACAGAAACCAGGTCGAGCGCTCGAACAGATCTTCGCGCGCGTGCTCCACACCGGCGAGCTCGCCACCGGCCAGAGGGTGGCCGGCGACGAAGCGCGGATCCGAGATCGCCTCGGCGACCACACGCTTGGTCGAGCCTACGTCGGTGACGACCGTCTCGGGACCGGCAGCTTCAAGCGCCGCCCTGATCGTCTCGGCCAGCGCCCCGACCGGGGCGGCGACAAACACGATCTGCGCATCTTCCACCGCGCCGGCGACGTCGCTCGCGGCCACGTCGATCGCGCCGAGCCGCAGGGCGGCTTCGCGGGCATCGGGATCGGCCCCCCACCCGGGATCCCAGCCCGTCACCTGGGCCTGGCCGCGCGCGCGCGCGGCCAGGCCGATCGAGCCGCCGATCAGGCCGACGCCCAGTACGGCCACCTTCAACGAGGCCACCGTCCGGCGCCGGCCGGCCGCGCGCCACCGGAGAGCGTCGGCCGGCGCCTTGCCATCAAACCGCGCTCAGCGCCTTTCCCGCCAGCGCGGCTGCGCGCTCGACCGCGACCGCATAGTCGGCGAACGTGTCTGCGGGCAGGGCCTGCGGGCCGTCGCAGACCGCCTCGTCGGGGTTCGGGTGCACCTCGACGATGATGCCGTCCGCGCCGGCGGCCGCCGCGGCCAGCGACAGCGGCAGGACCAGGTCGCGCCGGCCGGCTGCGTGGCTCGGGTCGACGATCACCGGCAGATGCGTCAGTTCCTTGAGCACCGGCACCGCCATCAAATCGAGTGTGAAGCGGTAAGCGGTCTCGAACGTTCTGATGCCGCGCTCGCAGAGCATCACGTTCGGATTGCCTTCCTTCAAGATGTACTCCGCCGCCATCAGCAACTCGTCCAATGTCGAGGAGAGCCCCCTCTTGAGCAGCGCCGGGCGCCCGGAGCGCCCGATCTCGGCCAGGAGCGGGTAGTTCTGCATGTTGCGGGCGCCGATCTGGATCACGTCGGCGACCTCCAGGACGGCGTCGAGGTCGCGCATGTCCATCAGCTCGGTCACGATCGGCAGGCCTGTCTCCAGCTTCGCCTCCGCCAGCAGCCTCAGGCCCTCCTGGCCGAGCCCCTGGAAGGCGTACGGCGAGGTCCGCGGCTTGTATGCGCCGCCCCTCAACAGCGAGGCGCCCGCGTCGCGGACCGCGATGGCGGTCTGCATGGTCTGCTCGCGCGACTCGACCGTGCAGGGGCCCGCGATCAGCGAGAAGTGCTCGCCGCCGATCTTGCGGCCTTCGACGTCGAGCACCGTCCGCTCGCCGTGGGCGATCTGCAAAGAAGCCAGCTTGTAAGGCTTGAGGATCGGCACCACACGGTCGACGCCGGGCTGGCCCTCCAGGCCGAGGCTTGCCACGTTGGCGTCCTGCTCGACGTCTCCGATCGCGCCGATCACGGTCACGCGCTCGCCCGTGCTGCGATGGGCGCGCGCGCCGGCTCGCTCGATCTTCTCGACGACCGCCTCCACCTCCTCTGGCGTGGCGGTCTCTTTCATTACGATCATCATCTGCTCATCCTTTCGGCCTTCGTCTCGAATGGTACGGGCTCGCGGTGAGCCCTGCCGGCGGGAGGCCGCCAGGAGGGACTCGAAGCGGGACTGTGAACGGCCCCATGCATGTGAGCTGGCGCTCGCTGCACGCCGTGAGAAGGCGCTCGGTCCGAGAGAGGACCCGGTGCGGCCGCTATAGCCCGCTCACACGCGCGCAGGCAGGGCCGAAGCGCCTAGATAAATCGCCAGGCGCGATAGGCGCAAGAGGACGACCACACGCGGGGAGCGCGTTCGGATGCGGCGAGGATGCGATCCGTGGCGGTCATCGTTCCAACGTTGTAGCAGCTTCAGAGAACCTCGGCAAGCGCTTCCAGGAAGCGCGCGTTCTCTGGGGCGTTGCCGTAGGTGACGCGCAGCGCGGGCCGCTCGCCGCCGAGCGCCGCGCCCGCCCGGACGAGCACGCCGCGCTCCTCAAGGCCCTTCATGATCGCCGCCTCGTCCCTGGCCGACCCGTCTGCTCGCTCGCCGAGCTCGACCCAGCAGAAGTTGGCCTGCGAGTCGGCCACGGCCAGGCCGAGAGCGCGCAGGCCCTCGCCGACGGCTTCGCGCTCGGCGACCGTGCGCGTGACCCGCTCGATCACGGCGTCCTGGTGGGCCAATGCCTCCACGGCGGCGGCCTGGGCCAGGGCGTTGCAGAAGAAGGGTTGGCGCACCTGGTCGACGGCCCTGGGCAGCTCTTCCGAGGCGCACAGGGCGAAGCCGACACGCAGTCCGCACAGGCCGTACACCTTCGAGAAGGTCCTTAGCAGGACCAGGTTCGGGTGCTTGGCCAGCAGCTCGATCGAGGCGTCCGGGTCGCCGTCGAGCAGGTTGAACTCGCAGTAGGCCTCGTCGACGATCACGCACACGTGCGCGGGCACCGCCTCCACGAACGCGGCGATCTCCGCGAGCGGCAGGGCCGTCGAGGTCGGGTTGTTCGGGTTGCAGACGATCGCCATCCGCGTGGCGACCGTTATCTCCCTCAGCATCCCCTCCAGGTCGTGCCTACCCTCGGCGTCGAGGCCGACGGTGATCGCGCGCGCGCCGGACGCCGCCGACAGGTGCGGATAGACCGAGAAGGACGGCCATGCGTAAACGACCTCCGCCCCTGGCTCCAGCAACGCTTCGCCGGCGGCCAGCAGGATGTCGCACGAGCCGTTGCCGATCGCGATCTGCGCCGCCGGTACTTCGTAGCGGTCGGCCAAACGCTCCTTCAGGATCGTGCTCGACGGGTCCGGATAGCGGTTCAGGGTCGAGATCGCCTTCTCGATCGCCTCGCGGACCTCTTGCAGAGGCGGGTACGGCGACTCGTTGGACGCCAGCCTTACCAGTGGCGCGCCGTGCTCTCCATAGCCACCAGCGGCCGGATATACGGGCAGGCGCCGGATGCGCTCCGCGAACTCGATAGTCATGACCGTGCCATTGTGACGGACCCACACCCACGACCCGGGCGCGCCGGACACGACCAGCCCGCAACGCTGTGCTTGCGCGCGCGTGCCGGCTACTGCGCCGCGGCTAAGTCCGCCCGCAGGGCCGAGGCGCCACGCAGGTAGACGTGGTCGGGCGCGTGGCCGTTTTCGGCGTGATAGTGGATCAGCACCCTGATCACCTTCGGCATCGAGCCGGGCACCGGGATCTCGCGGGCGCACAGCAACGGCACCTGCTCGAAGCCGAGCGCCCTGGCGGCGACGGCCGGGAACTCGGCGTCGAGGTCCTCGGTCGTCGTGAAGATGCAGCTGACCACGTTCTCCGGGTCGAGCGCGTTGCGCTCCATGATCGATTTCATCAGCTCGGTCGTCGCGCCGAGGATCTCCTCGGCGTCGT
>DATJWI010000030.1:0-3391 GCA_035501375.1 Solirubrobacteraceae bacterium | reverse complement strand
CGCGACCTCACCCGGACCGGGCAGGACCTGAGGGTCATAGAGCGTGACCTGGAAGGGGATGTCCTGGATCGAGCTCGTCTGGCCTCCGACGACGGCAGCCCGGGCGCCTGCGCTCGCGCCGGCCCCTCGCGCGCCCGGCCTCGCGCCGTCCGCGCGCGTGGGCGGACTCGCGCCGACGGAGATCGCGGGTAGAAGCAAGGAAGCAGCCACGATCGTGCATGCCGCCACGGTCGCCGGCATGAGCGAAACAATGTGCCGTCCATGCCCAGCCCGACGTTGCGACCGTCCCTCATCCTGGCCTACCACGGCCTGGGTACATTCCCAAGAGAGCTCGACCCGCACAACCTCATGGTTGCACCGCAACAGTTTCGCCGGCACATACAGGCTCTCCGGCGCCGTCGCTACGCGTTCGTCGAGCTTGGCGAGCTGGCGTCGTTGAGCGCCGCCGGCCAGCAGAAGGGCGGCCTCTGCGCGCTCACCTTCGACGACGGCACTCTCGACAACCTCGAGGTCCTGGCGCCGTTGCTGACCGAGCTCGACCTGCCCGCGACCGTCTTCGTCTGCCCGGGCCTGCTCGGTAAGCCCCACTTCGCGATGCCGGCCCAGGCCGGGGTGCGGCTGATGGACGCCGAGGAGGTGCGCCGGCTGGCGTCCTCGCCCCTGGTGGAGATCGGCTCGCACACCAACAACCACGTCGACCTGTCCGATGCCACCCCCGAGCAGGCCTATGGCGAGATGAAGAGCTCTAAGGAGACCCTCGAGGAGCTCCTGCAACGATCCGTGCACGCCTTCGCCTACCCGAAATGCGGGTACTCGCCGGCCTGTCCGGAGGCCGCGCGCCGAGCCGGCTACGACGTCGCGGTCACCTGCGGCGGCCGTGGCGGGAGGCTGCCGTTCGAGCTGGCTCGCGAGAGCATCGACCCGCTCGACGGGCGCCTCACGTTCGCCCTGAAGTCGCGCCGGCTGTTCCTGCCGTTGCGCGAATCTCCGCCCGGCAGACTGGCCCGCAGGTTGAGCAGGCCGGTACGCCATCCCGGCGTGGCGCTGTAGGCCCAGAGGACCCAAGACACACCATCTGACACGTTCGAGCAGTCCGTATCCGCCGGGCTGCGGACACAAAATCTTTGCAAAATGCGCTTTCGTGGTCTATGATCATTCGGCCTATGGATCGACGCGGCGGAGCCAACGGTTCGGCCGTACTCGAAGCGAGCGGGGGGACCTCTGAGCCGGCGGGGAGATACCGGCGAGGACCACACGTGCAGGCCACCACGGAAGGTTGTTGAGTGCAGGAGATCGCGACAGTCGACAAGCAGAAGGCCGACTTCTCCTCGACAACCGTGTCCGAACGACTCGGACGGACACCGGAGAGCAGGGCCGCCGAAACTGAGGCCTTGGCGCGGGAGCGCCGCCGGATCGCGGCGGCCGTCCACGATCTGGTGATGCAAGACCTCGCGTTCGCGCTTGCGTCCGCCCGTTCCCTGGCGGAGGTCTCCGTCGCCGGAGGGTCGGCCGACGGCCAGGTGCAGACCCTCGTCGTTGCCGCCGAGCGGGCCTTCGCGGGCGCACGCCAAGTCGTCGAGGATCTCGTCGCCCAGGATCGTCGACCTGTGGTCGAGTCCGTCCGGGACAGCGTGCGCACGGCCGCCCGCCACGTTCCTTTGAGCTTCGACGCCAGCGGCGTCCTCGACGAGGCCCAGCCCGACGGGCCGACGCTCGACGCGCTCGTGCACATCGGCCGGGAGGCCGTGACCAACGCGGTCAAGCACGCCGACCCCAGCGGCGTCGAGGTCGTGCTCGAGCACGCCGACGAGTGGCGCCTTTTGGTCAGAGACGACGGCTCGGGATTCGATCCGGGTGAGCCCGGCGGCTTCGGCCTGGCGAGCATGAGGCGCCATGCCCAGACGCTCGGCGGCCTCTTGATAGTGGTCAGCGAGCCTGGCGCCGGCACGACGATGGAGGCGATCCTGCCGTGAGCGTCGTGCCTGCCCGCGACCTGCCGGCCGCGACCGCTCCGTCGGTCGTGATCGCCGACGACCATCCGGCGATCCGTTTGGGCGCTCGGATGGCGCTGATGAGGGGAGGATTCGACGTGGTCGCCGAGGTCGCCGACGCGGCTGGAGCGGTGAACGCCGTGCTGCGAGAGCGTCCCGACGTCTGCCTGCTCGACATCTGCATGCCCGGCGGCGGCATCGAGGCGGCGAAGAAGATCGCCGAGGCCTCCAGCCGGACCTCGGTCGTGATGCTGACCGTCTCAGAGAGCACCGACGACGTGCTCGCCGCCCTGCGCGCCGGAGCCGTCGGCTATCTGCCCAAGGACACGAGCCCCGATCGCCTGCCGGCCGCCCTGTGCGGGGTACTGAAGGGCGAGGCGGCGCTGCCGCGTGCGCTCGTCGGGGTGGTCCTCCACAGGTTCCGGGACTACACGGCAGCCGTCGAGCACCCGGTCAGGGTGCGCGGGGTCGAGCTGACGGCCAGGGAGTCCGAG
Organism: Solirubrobacteraceae bacterium; assembly: GCA_035501375.1. Classification (GTDB taxonomy): domain Bacteria; phylum Actinomycetota; class Thermoleophilia; order Solirubrobacterales; family Solirubrobacteraceae; genus Palsa-744. The sequence continues at coordinate 906 of DATJWI010000030.1, read as the reverse complement.
ATCATGAGGATGCTGCGCTCGGGCATGAAGACCGCCGAGATCGGCGAGATCCTGTCGCTCTCCCCGATCACCGTTCGCCGCCACATCTCCGCCGGCGTCGCCAAGCTCGGCGTGGCCGACCGCGACGCCGCGATTCGCGCGATCGCGCCCGCCGCCGCCTGAGTGCCGGACGTCTTCCACGCGTGCCGTCGGCGCCTACGTCGTTGCCTATATGCCCGCCTGCTCGGCGAGCCGCCGTCGCAGCAGCGGGTTTGTAATGCGGTAGTCCGCGCGCCCGGTCCGCTCGATCAGGCCGGCCTCGATCAACTTCTTCAGCGCCCTGTCGGCCTCGCCCCGGTGCATCCCCGAGCTGAGGGTCGCGTGCGCCGCGATTCGGCGGGCGATTCGCAGCGCCTGCCGGTGAGCTGAGCGGATCTGCTCGATGAGCTGGTCGATCAGAGCGCTGTCGCGCTGATAGGCGCTGTCATACCCGAGCTCGACCAGCTCCAGATCTATGTCCCGGCGGTCGAGCAGCACGCTCAGGAGATGGGTCTGCTGAGAGATCAGCATCGTCACGCGCGGGTGCAGTTCGCCCAGCGCAACGACCCGTTCGAGCGCTGAGTCGCCGACCTCGCAGCCGTCGGCCTCGAAGCGTCCGCGCAGACCGGCCAGCCAGTCCTCGGCGGCGATCGGCCGAAGTGCGTAGAAGCCGCCGAACCCGCTGAACGCGCGGTTCTGGGGCGCGAACAGATCGCGCATGACGTGCTCTATGCTGCCGGCGAACAGGTAGCTCGCCTGGTCGGATCTTTGAAAGATCGCACGCATCCGCTTGGTCAGCGCGTCGGCATCGCCATAGGGCCTGCGGCTGGAGGCGATCTCCTGGAACTCGTCGATGAACAGCACGCACCGCTTGCCGTCGGCGAGCGC
>DATJWI010000029.1:0-8511 GCA_035501375.1 Solirubrobacteraceae bacterium | reverse complement strand
CGTGCTGCCGAAGCTCGATCTGCGGACGACCGGCATGGAGTTCGCCTCCGAGATGGTCATCAGGGCCTCCAAGGAGAACCTGCGCATAGCCGAGTTCCCGATCGAATACCACCCGCGCGGGGGCGAGTCCAAGCTCTCGAGCTTCAGGGACGGCTGGCGGCACCTGCGCTTCCTGCTGGTCCACTCGCCGACGCACCTGTTCATCCTGCCGGGCGCGATCCTGTCGGGGATCGGCCTGCTCCTGATGATCTTCGTCGCCGCCGGCTTCTCGTTCTTTGGGCGCGCCTGGGGCCTGCACACCCTGATCGGCGGCTCGCTCCTGACGATCGTCGGCACCCAGATCCTCGCCTTGGGCCTGTGCGCGCACGCCTACGGCACCTACTTCATGGGCGAGCGCGACCCCTGGTTCGACCGCATGCGCGCGCGCTTCAGGCTCGAGCACGGTCTCATGCTGGGCGGCCTGTTCATGCTCGCCGGCTTGGTCATGGGGATCGTGGTGATCGTCACCTGGATCTCCAACGGATTCGGCCAGCTCTCCTACGAGCAGCTCGCGCTGTTCGCCGCGACGCTCCTGATCGTCGGCATCCAGATCTTCTTCTCGTCCTTCCTGCTGTCGATCCTTGGCCTGCGCCGCCGTTAGCGCCTGCGCCCCGTGACGCCGACCCCGAAGGTCCGCGGGGCACGCGGCGGGGGGCCGGTGGCCGGCGCCGCCGCCCGAGCGCGCCGCACCGGCGGGCTCGTGTTCGCCGGCGACCGCCGCGTCTGGAAGCTCGCCGCCATGGTCGCTGTGCCGCTGGTGGCCTGGCTGGCGTTCCACTGGCTGCGCCCCCGCCCGTACTATCTCGGCACCGACTCGGTCGACGAAACGACGTTCGTCGGGCCGGTTTCCGCGAACATGTCGGTCTGCACGCCCGCCGTCCTGGAACTGCCGGCCGGCACGGCGATCGTGCGCCTGCGCGTGCGCTCGCCTACGCGCGAGCGCCCGGCGCTTCACCTGGCGCTGCGCGAGGGCTCCGCCGCCGTCCATTCGTCGCTGTCCCCGGAACGTGTACAGGCGAGCAGGATCAGCAACGCCGACTTCCCGATCCCAGCGACTCCGGCTCGTCCGGCGGCGCGCTATGCCTCGCTGTGCGTAACCGCGCCGGATAGCAACCTGGAATGGATCGGCGCCGGTCTGCCCTCGCTCGCGGCTCAGTCGGTGACCGTTGGCGGGGCCGCCCTGCCTGCCGAGCTCGCGGCCTGGTTCCTGCCGCCCGCCGGCGCGCAGCGCAGCTATCTCGCCGAAGCCGGCTCGATCTTCGCCCGCGCCGCGCTGTTCCGGCCCGGCTGGGTCGGGGCCTGGACTTACTGGCTGATCTTCTTCTTCGTGCTGCCCGTGCTCGCCCTGCTGGCTGTGCGCACGCTCGCGCAGACGGTCGCCGCCAACGCCAGCGGCCGGCGCGCGGCGACCTGGCTGCTGGCGATCGCGGCCGTCAACTTCGCGTGCTGGGCCTTGATCACGCCACCGTTTCAGGCGCCCGACGAAGTCGATCATTACGCCTACACCCAGTCGCTGGTCGAACGCGGCGAGGGCCCCGCCGTCAGCGCGGCCGCGCCGCTCGACCGCTGGTCGCACGCCGAGAGCCTGGCTCTCGAAGCGACCGCCTTCCTTAGCGATCACGAGATCGCCGACACGAGCATGCCCTGGACCCCGCTGGCGGAGCAGCGCTTTCGCCAGCTGTACGACCAGCAGCACCCGGCCGCCGACGACGGCGGCGGCTACACGACCTCAGCGGCGCACGGCCCGCTCTATTACCTGGCGCTCTCGCCAGCCTACCTGCTCGCCGAGCACGACTCGACCTTCTCGCAAGTGACCCTGATGCGCCTCACCTCGGCCCTGCTCGGCGCCCTTGCGGCGCTGTTCGCGTTCCTCTTGGCTCGCGAGCTCGCGCCCCGCCGGCCCTGGCTCGGTGTCCTGGCGGCGCTGCTGGTCTGCTACGAGCCGATGTACGGCTTCATCTCCGGCGCTGTCAACAACGACGTCGGCGTGAACGCCGCCGCCGCCGCCGCCGCCTACCTGCTCGTGCGGCTCCTGCGTCGCGGCATGACGGTGTCTTGGGGCTTTGCCACCGGCGCGGTCCTGGTGGCCACGCCGCTCGTCAAGGAGACGGGCCTGTCGCTGTATCCGGTCGCCGCGCTCGTGCTCCTCGCCGCGCTCGTGCTGCGCCATTCCCGCGCAGACATCCCGGGCTGGCTGGCTTTTCTCGCGGGGGCCATCGCCATGGACCTCGTCTCCGTGCACGTGCTCTCCACACTGCAGCCGACCTCTGGCACGAGCGGCTTTCACGCGATCGGCGCGAACACCTCGGCCGCCAGCGAAGCGCTCCACCACATCCCCGAATACCTGTCCTACCTGTGGCAGACGTTCCTGCCGCGCCTGCCGTTCATGGGCCAGCACTTCTCGCCGGCGATCCCCGGCTATGACATCTTCGTCAGGCGCGGCTTCGGCGCGTTCGGCTGGTACGACGTCTTCTTCCCGGACTGGATCTACAAGCTGATCCTCGCCGCGATGCTGGCCGCGGTGCCGCTGGGCGTGTTGGCCTTCGGCCACGAGTGGCCCTGGATCAAACGCCACCGGCTCGAGGTCCTGACGGTCGTGCTGATCCCGCTCGCGGTGATCGGCGGCTTCGAGGCCGCCTACTACAGCCCCGGCATCCAGACCGTCATCCCCACCTACGGGCGCTACGTCTTCCCGGCGATCGCTCCGATCGCGGTGATCGTCGTGGGCGTCCTGCACGCCTTCGGGCGGCGAGGCGTTCTGTATGGCGGGGTTGCCTTGGTGATGGCGATGATCACCCTCAGCTACGGTGCCCAGCTCCTGACGCTGACCTCCTTCTATGCCTGACCCGAACGCGGCCTTCCGACATTGATCTCCTCTATGCCTGATCGACCGCGGCCTTTCCTTCCAGAGGCCGTTCACTTACTCGGGACCCCTTCGTGAGCGACTACCTGATCGCCGTGCTCGTCCCGCCGCTCGTGCTGTGGGCGCTGGCGCTCGGCTGTGGCCTGGCGCTCGAGCGGCTCCTCGGCGGGCTGCGCCTGCCGAGCGCACTCCTGCTGCCGCTCGGACTGTGCGTGTCGCTCGTCCTGATCTTCCCCGGCTACGCCGCCGGTGCGGGGGACGGCCTTGCGATCGGGCTGCTCCTGGCCGTTGCGCTGGCCGGGCTGATCTTCGCCAGGGGCGGCCTGCGTGCGCGCATAAACCCCGGCTGGCCCGGCCTGGCCGGCGTGGTGGTCTACGTCCTGTACATGCTGCCCGTGATCGCCTACGGGCACTGGACCTGGTCGGGCTATGACTTCGTCAACGACTCCGGCTTCGAGATGCTCCTGGCCGAACACATCCAGGGCTATGGCACCGTGCTCGGCCACATACCCCAGAGCACCGGTCGCGAATTCTTGAAGGAGTATCTGGCTACCGCCTATCCGCTCGGATCCCAAGCGCTCCTGGGCACGCTCGGCGGGCTGACCGGCACGGCAATTCCGGTCCTCTACCAGGGCTACATCTCGAGCCTGGCCGCGTTCGCGGCGGTCGCGCTGGCGACGATCAGCACGCGCATCTTGACCCCGCGTCGCGCGGCGTTCGTGGCCTTCGTCGCGCTCGCGGCCAACCTCACCTACCAGTACGCGCTGCAGGGCGGGATCAAGGAGATCGGCCTGTTGGCGGCCGTCTGCGCCGCCGTCGCGCTCGCTCGCCAGGCGATCGTCCTCGCCCGGCCCTACGCCGCCGCTATGCTCCTGGCCCTCGCCAGCGCCGCCGCGCTGACGTTGTACAACGCGGTCGCCGTCCCCTATCTCGGCGCCCTGCTGCTGTTCACGTTCTTCGGGGCCATCCTCGTCAGTCGCCGCTGGCGCCCTCGCGAATGGCGCGTCCTCAGCTGGATCGGGCCGCTGGCGGCGGGGCTCGGCCTGACCGCGCTCCTGGCGATCCCCTCGCTGATCACCTTCCAGACGTTCTTCCAGACCGCCCAGGTCGGCCAGGGCTCGACCGGGGTCGGAGCCACCCAGTACGGCCAGCTGCTGCGCACCCTGCCGCTCAGCCAGGTCAGCGGCGTGTGGCTGGCCGGCGAATACCGCCTGCCGGTGATCCCCGAACCGGCGGCGACCCTGACGCTGATCGCGACTGTCGGGCTGCTCGCGCTCCTGATCCCGGGCGTCCTCTGGGGCCTGCGCCGGCGCGAGACCGGGCCGCTGCTGCTGCTCGGCACGATGGGCCTGGTCCTGCTCGTCGTCTTTCCGCGCGCGAGCCCCTACGCCCAGGGCAAGCTCCTGGCGATCGCCAGCCCGGCGGTCGTGCTGGTCGCGCTCGCGGCGCTCGGCTCCGTGCGCGGGCGTCTGCAGCCGCTGGCGCTGCTCTTGGGGGGTGCCCTGTCCCTGGCGGTCCTTGCCTCGGACCTGCTCGCCTACGGGTATGACCGCGTCGCCCCGACAAAGCAGCTCGCAGCGATCGAAGCTACCGCCGAGCGCTTCCGCGGCGAAGGGCCGGTGCTGTGGAACGAGTTCCAGGAGTACGCCAAGGTCTTCGGACGCGCCGCCCGCGTCTACTCGCCCTTCGAGGCGCTCACCCCCCAGCAGGTCGTCCTGCGTGTGCCCCAATACTTCTACGGCCACGATTTCGATCTCGACCAGGAGACCCTGCCGTTCGTCGAGACCTACCCGATCGTCGTCATGCGCCGCTCGCCCGCCGCCAGCCGCCCGCCCGCCAACTACAGGCTGGTCTACGAGAACGCCTACTACGAGGGTTGGCGGCGCCAGCCCTCGCCGGTGGTCCTGCGCCATCTGCCCGAGCAGCGGACCTACTCGGCGACCGCCGCCATCGCCTGCTCGGCGCTGCACGGGCTCGTGCGCGGCGCGCCTCCAGGCAGCGAGCTCGTCCTCGCCAGAGAGCCCAGGATGTACTGGTATGAACCGCTGTACTCGGCCGACCGGCCGTTCGGCTGGGGCCTCGTCCCCGGGCAGCCCGGCGCGATCGTCGCCAACACGCCCGGCCATGCCGCCGGCACGCTGAAGGTGCCCGCGAGCGGTCGCTACGCGGTCTGGGTCCAGGGAGACTTCCCGCGCCCGATCCAGGTCTACGTGGACGGGCGCCGCGTCGGCTCGGTGTCGGGCTCGAACACCCCCAACCAATGGCTCCAGGCCGCCACGCTGCGCCTGCGTGCGGGACCCCACCACGTGAGGGTCGTCAAGGAAGCCGGGCGTCGCCACTTCGGCCCCGGAGAATGGGGCATCGGCACCGTCGGCGCCGTCGCGCTGAAGCCGGCCCGCGCCGGCGAGCGCCTCGTCACCGTGCCGCTCTCGCGCTGGTCTTCGCTGTGCGGGACCGAAGCCGACTGGGTGGAGCTCGTGAAGCCGTGAGCCGGACCCCCTTGAGACGATTCCCTGCGCCGGGTCGCCGTGGCCGGGTTTGCGCTTGGAGTGCGCGGTGAGCCGGGTCACGGTCGCGATCCCGGTCCGCGACGGCGGCTCGCTGCTGGGGCGCACGTTCGCGGCGCTGGCCGAGCAGACGGTCCCACACGAGCTTCTCGTCTGCGACTCCGGCTCCCGCGACGGCTCGCCCGCGCTGGCGCGCCGGCACGGCGCCCGCGTGATCGAGATCACGCCCGAGCGCTTCAGTCACGGCGGCACCCGCAACCTCCTGATGCGCGAGTCCCTTGGCGCCCACGTCGCCTTCCTGACCCAGGACTCAGAGCCCGCCGACGAGCATTGGCTGGAGCGCCTGCTCTCCGGCTTCGCGCTCGCCTCCGACGTCGGCCTGGTCTACGGGCCCTACGTGCCCCGGCCCGACGCGCCCGTTCCTGTGCGCTTCGAACTGGAGCGCTGGTTCGCCTCGCTCTCGCCCGACCGCGCCCCGCGGGTCGACCGCCTCGCGGCGGCGGACTCATCGAAGTCGGTTGGGCTGGGGGTTGAAGGGGCGAGCGATGTGTCTTCCTTGCGGGCTGGTCGCGCGCGTGCGACCAGCCCGCGTGCGACCCCCGCGATCGAGCTGATCGGCCCGCGCGGGTTCTGCACCGACGCCAACGCCTGCCTTTCGCGCGCGGCCTGGGAACAGATCCCCTTCCGCGAGGTCGCCTACGCCGAGGACCGGGTCCTGGCGATCGACATGCTCAGAGCCGGTTACGCCAAGGCGTACGTCCCGGATGCGCCGGTCGTCCACTCTCACGCCTACACGCCCGCCCAGGAGCTGAAGCGCTGCTTCGACGAGTGGCGTGGCCTGCGCGAGGTCTACGGGTTTCGCGAGCCCGCCTCCCCGGTTCATCTGGCGCGCAGGCTGCGCGGCGAGCTGGGCGCGGCGCGGCGCCAGCTCGAGCGCGAGGATCTCTCGGCGCGTGAGCGCACCGCGGCGCTCGGGGCCGTCGCCGCCCGCCAGGCCGTGCGCCTGGCCGGGGCCTTGCTCGGCTCGCGCGCCGATCGCCTGCCCGCCGCCACGCGCCGGCGGCTTTCGCTGGAGAGTCGCGCCTCGTTTGAGCCGCTCGAACTCGACGTGCTCGCTCCCGGGATCGGGCCCTCTAAGGCTTTCTAAGCATAATCCTAGAAAAGCTAAAGATGCCAAGGGCCGCTCTTTCTCAGGATTTCTCGGGGACCATTTTTGTTCCTTAGAAAATGCTAGAAAGGGGTGGTGCACAAGCGCGACAACCCCTACACGCCGGGAGCCGGCCGCAAGCCGCCCATGCTGGCCGGGCGCGACCGCGACCTGGAGGGCTTCCAGGCCCTGATCGAGCGCCTCGGCGCCGGCGGCTACGAGCGCAGCCTGGTCTACTCGGGCCTGCGCGGCGTCGGCAAGACGGTCCTCCTGATGGAGTTCGACGTGCTCGCCAGCGAGGCCGGCTGGGCGACGACCGACGTGCAGGAGGTCGGCTCTCAGCCCGACTTCCGCGTGACCTTCGCGCGCATGTCGGCCCGCCTGCTGCGCGAAATGAGCCGGCGCCACCGCATCAAGGACCGCGCCGAACGCGCGCTGGCGGTGGTGAAGGCGTTCAGCGTCGCCGTGCCCTCGGGCGTGCAGTTCAAGCTCGACGTACAGGCGGCGTCGGGCATAGCGGACTCGGGCGACCCGGAGCAGGACCTGACCGAGCTGCTCTGCGAGATCGGCGAGGTCGCTCGCGCCACGGGCGCGGGCGCGTTGTTCCTCATCGACGAGATGCACAACCTGGACGCGCCCTCCCTCGCGGCTCTGTGCATAGCCTTCCAGGCCGTCAGCCGCCGCGGCCTGCCGGTGGCGATGGTGGCCGCGGGCCTGCCCGATCTGCAGGTCCGTCTGATGTCCGCCAAGCCCTACGCCGACCGTCTCTTCTCGTACAGCGAGCTCGGCCGGCTCACCGACGCTGCCGCCCGCTCTGCCCTGATCGCGCCGGCCGCCACGCGCGGGGTCGAATACAGAGAGGACGCCGCACGCCTGGTCGTGCGCGAGGCAGCCGGCTATCCCTACTTCATCCAGGAATACGGCCTGGAGCTTTGGAATCAAGCCGAGATTTCGCCAATCACGACCGCGGACGTGAAGGCCGTGCGAGAGATCGTCACCGACTCGCTCGCCCGCAACTTCTTCGGCACCCGTTTTCAGATGGCCACCGACGCCGAGCAGCGCTATCTCGTCGCGATGGCCAACGCCGGCCAGGCGCCCTACCGCACCGTCGAGGTCGCGCGCGTGTTCGGCGTCAAGGACCAGCGCGGTGTGTCCATGCACCGCGACTCGCTCATCCGCAAGGGTCTCATCTACAGTCCCCGCCGTGGCCAGCTCGACTACACAGTCCCTCTTTTCGCCGAGTACATGCGTGAAAACCATCCGCTCGAGAGCTTCGAATAGGAGACGGCCAAGCGGATGAGCGATCCCATCCAAGGCAGACCCTCCGGGCCGCTGGCCAACCTGCGCCGCCGGATCTATTTGACCTACAAGTACTTCGGCCTGCGCACGATCCTCTTCCGGGTCCTCACCTTCCCGCTGCGCTTCACGCCTCTGAAACGCCGCCTGCGCCTGCGCACGCACGCCACCGACAACGAGTATCGCAGCGCGCTGGCCTGGTACGCCGAGCACGGCCGGCCGGTCACCATCGTGATCCCCAGCTTCCGCGACGCCGACCGGGTCGCGGCCCTGGCGGCCAGCATCTCGAAGACCGTGCCCCCGGGCCTGGCCCGCGTCATCGTCGCCGACGACTGCTCCGGGCCCGAGCATCTCGCCGCGCTGCGCCAGATCGACGGCATCGACGAGATCGTCGCCGGCGAGTCCAACGCCGGTTTCGCCGCCAACGTCAACCGCGGCCTGGAAGCCGCCGACCCGGGCCTTGATGTTGTCGTGCTCAACTCCGACACCGAAGCCCGCCCCGGCTGGCTGGCCTGCCTGCAATACGCGGCGGACCAGGAGCCTGACATCGGCATCGTCGGCGCCCGTCTGCTCTATCCCGACGATCGCATCCAGTTCGCCGGCACCGCCCGCAACCTCGGCGCGCTCGAGTGGTTCGACCATCGCTACCGCTTCAAGCC
>DATJWI010000028.1:0-8452 GCA_035501375.1 Solirubrobacteraceae bacterium | reverse complement strand
GCCTGCACGCCGGTCGCGGTCTGTCCGCCCACCGTCCCGTAAGGGACGCTGTTCAGGTAGCTGGTCAGGATCGATTTCTTGGAGTGATGTTCGTCGTATTCGATCGCCAGCTTCGCCTCTGTGATCTTCTGTCTGAGCGTTCGCTGGTCGCCTCCGAGATACAGGTTGCGCACCAACTGCATCGTGATCGTCGAGCCTCCCTGCAAAGCTTGGCCGCTGGTGACGTCCTTGACCGCCGACCTGAAGATGCCCGTCGGGTCGATCCCGTCGTTCTCGTAGAACCGCTGATCCTCGATCGCCACCGTCGCGTTCTTCAGGTCCTTGGGTATTTCGCGCCAGCCGACCGGGCTGCGTATGTCGTCGGATTGGATGAACCCGAGCCGCGTCCCATCCGCGGCGAACACCTGGGAGGCGCCGCTGGAGAGGATCGGGTGCAGCGTCGCCAGCTTCGGCGCCGTGCCTACCACGTGCAGCACATAGCCCACCGCCGCGATCGCGCCGACCACGAACGTCGCCGCGAGCACTGCGCCGCCGACGAGCAGCATCCTGGTCGGGCCGGCCCGGTTGTGCCGGCGCCGACGCTGTCTGGCCTGTCTGGACATCGCTCGCTGCTTCCGAGATTACCGCGGCCCGGTCCTGTCCAGGTCCACTTGCAACAGGCCCACCCATCGCGGTCGACCTCTAGGCTTGCCTGTCGATGAGCCCCAACACGGCTGAGATCGCGATCGGTCAGGCCGCCCCCGAGGCGCAGGCCGCCGGCGTGGGGCCGGCCGCGGCGGCGCAGGGAGGGGCAGCGGGACGACACGCCCCGCTCGCGCAGGCGAAGCGTTGGCTGGCCGCGCTGAGGGCCGACCCGGCCCGGATGGCCGCCATACGCGACACCTGGCGCGCGCTCTGGCTCTCGCGCCTGCTCGTCTTGGTCGCCGGTCTCGGCACGGTGGCCACGCTCGGGTTCGGGCCCAGGCGCGGCGCCTTCGACCCTCCGGGTGTGACCCGCGGGTTCGGCTCGCTCGGCGACCTCCTGGCGGCCCCCGTCGCGCGCTGGGACTCGGCCTGGTACCTGGTCATCGCCCATTACGGCTATCGCCCCGAACTGAGCGCCTACGGCACGGCCCCACGCGACGCCTTCTTCCCGCTTTATCCGCTCGGCCTGCGTCTGCTTTCGGACCTCGGCCTGCAGCCGGTCTTCGCCGGCGTGCTGTTCTCGCTGGCCGCCTTCGCGCTCGCGCTCTACTTCATCCACCGCCTGACCGCGCTCGAGCTGGGCGCTCGCTGGCGTCTCGACGCCGTTCCGGCGACCGGCGCAGCCCCGGCTGCCAATGCCGCCGGCACCTCCCGGGTCCTCGGCGGCGCCAAGGCCGTCGACGGTGTCTCGGTCGCCGGCAGCGAGGCCGCACGGCTGGCGGTCTTCTTGACGGCCTTCGCGCCGATGGCCTTCTTCTTCTCGGCGGTCTACTCCGAGTCGCTCTACCTGGCCCTCTCGGTCGGCCTCTTCTGGTGCGCCCGGCAGGGTCGCTGGCTCCGGGTCGGCTTGCTCGGCGCGCTGGCCGCCGCGACCCGCTCGACCGGGGTCGTGCTGCTCGCGCCGGCTCTGATGCTCTACCTGTACGGCCCCCGCGAGGACGCTGCGCCTATGTCCTCGTCGGCGGTGCCGCGTGCGCGTAGCGCGCGCGCGCGACACCGCTCGAACTCAAACCGGGAAGGTCCCAGAGGAGCGTGGCCGAGCCCGGCCCGGGAAGGCATTTGGGCTTCACGAACCCACCTACGAGGGCTCGCCGGTCGGCTCCGACCCCGCTATCGCCTGCGCCCAGACATCTTCTGGCTGGCGCTGGTGCCGGCCGGGCTCGGCGCCTACATGGCCTACCTCGGTCTGGCCGGCGGCGACCCTCTGGCGCCCTTTCACGCCCAGGAGGTCTGGGGTCGGCACTTCGCCGGGCCCTATCTGGCCGTCTGGGACGGCGTCAAGGCGGCCGTCGCCGGCGCTCAGCAGCTACTGAGCGCCCAGACCGCTCACCTCTACTACCCCGTCGCCGCCGGCAGCTCGTTCATCGCCGCCGGCCACAACCTGATGCTGCTCGCCTTCCTGTTGGCGGCCATCCCCCTGGTCGTGCTCGTCCTGCGTTCCCTGCCGCTCGCCTATGGCGTCTATGTGCTCCTGGCGCTCGCCCTGCCGCTCTCCTATCCGGTCGCGCCGCAGCCCCTGATGTCGTTGCCACGCTTCCTTCTGGTCCTGTTCCCGCTCTCGATCGCCTTCGCCGGCTGGCTGGCTCCGCGCCCGCGCCTGCGCCTGCGCGTGCCCGTGCTCATCGCGTCGGCCTTGCTGATGGCGTTCTTCTCGGCCCAGTTCGCCACCTGGCATTGGGTCGCGTGACGGCGCCAGACGAAACCCGGTCCCTTCCCGGCGGGCCGTCCGGCGGTGCGCCCGCGCCAGGGGACACGCCTGCGCGGTTACCTGCGACCGGGGACGAGCCCGTGTCCGGGAACACGCCCTCGTCCACGCCCGCGCGGCGCGACCTCGCCAGCTTCCTGCCCGACCGGAGACGCTCACCGGACATGGACTGGTCGCCCTGGACGGCGGGCCTCGCGCTTATCGGCGGGGTCTTGCTGGCGACGCTCGGGGGCTTGATCGTCGACATCCCGGCGGTCCTCTTGGGCGTGAAGATCACGAGCGGACACACTCCCCACGGGATCGAGCTGGCCGACACGATCGTCCAGGACGTCGGCTTCGTGGTTGCGGCCGTCTACTGCGCGCACCTCGGCGGCAGGGCCGTCCGGGCCTGGATGTTCGGCCTGCGCAAGCCCGGCGTCGGCTGGGTCTCGGCAACCGGCATGCTCGTATTTCTGCTCGTCGCCTTCCTGATCCTTAGCGCCATCTGGTCGCTGTTGGTCAACCCCGGCAAAGAGAAGCTGCTCGAACAGCTCGGCACCAACGAAGCCGCCTCGCTGCTCTTGCTCAGCGCCGCTCTGACGTGCGTGGTGGCGCCGATCTGCGAGGAGCTACTGTTCAGGGGCTACATCTTCACCGCCCTGCGCGGCTGGCGCGGGACCTGGCCCGCCGCAGTGATGACGGGCCTGCTCTTCGGTGGCGTCCACGCCGGGTCGGCGCCCGCGCTCGACCTGGTGCCCCTGGCGCTGCTCGGATTCGGCCTCTGCCTGCTCTATCGCTACAGCGGCTCCCTTTATCCGGGCATCGTCGCGCATTCCCTTAACAACTCGGTCGCGTTCGCGGCCCTCGAGAGCTGGAGCTGGCAGGCTCCCGTCTTGATCGTTTGCTCGCTCGCCCTCATCGCCGCGCTCGTGCTGGCCGCCAAGCGCATCGGCCTGATCGCCCCCGAGCCGAACCCCCCCGCTTTCACTGTCGCCCCGAGCGCCTAGGATCAACGCATGCTCGTACCCGCGCCCCAGCCCGCCGTGTCGCCACCGTCCGCCGCCGTCGTCGCCCCCGCGTCCACACCTGGCGCCGGCGTCCCGGGCGCCGGCGCCAGCGCCGCTCCCGCCGCCCCGGTAGCCGGGCAGGTCCGCCTCACGCTCGTGCATGCCGGCGGCAGCCCGCCGTTCGCTCTGCCCGGCCAACAGATCGCCGTTCGCGGAATCGTCACGCCATACGTCGGTGGCCAGACCGTGAGCGTCGGCTTCTACCGCGACGGCCACGCCGTACGAAACGCGACGGTCGCCGTGACGGCGGTCGGCAACGGCACCGGGCAGTTCCGCGCCAGCTACGCTAGCCGTTATGCCGGGCTCGTGCAGGCCCGTGCCACCCACGCTGCCAGCGCCCAGCAGGCAGCGTTCAGCGCTCGCTCGCCGAACGTTCGCTACGTGGACCCAAACGTCGCTCCCGGCGATCGCGGACCGTCGGTGCGGTTGCTGCAATCCGAGCTCGACGTCCTGCGCTTCGCGGTGCCCTTGAGCGGCGTCTTCGACGAAGGCACCGGCCGCGCTCTGGTCGCCTACCGCAAGATGACCGGCCTCGCGCGCATCCCCGCCGCCGGCGCCTCGGTGTGGCGGCTGCTCGGGCACAGAGCGGGCCGCTTCCACGTCCGCTATCTCCACGACGGCCGCCATGTCGAGGCGGACCTGACAAGACAGGTCCTCGCCGAGATCGAACCCGGCGGCCGTGTCCACACGATCTACACGATCAGCTCCGGCAAGCCCTCCACGCCGACTGTGCTCGGGCGCTTCCAGGTCTACTCCAAGGCGCCCGGCTTCAACTCGGAGGGCATGTTCGACTCCAATTACTTCATCCGCGGCTACGCCATCCACGGCTACGCCGAAGTCCCCACCTACGCCGCCAGCCACGGCTGCCTGCGCGTGCCGATCCCGGACGCCCCCGCGATCTATTCGTGGGTCCGGGTCGGCACCCCGGTCGACGTCTACTACGAGTGAGTTGAGCGAGGTCCTCAGACTGTGCCCCACGTGGCATGTGGACCAAGCGGATCAAGGACGCAGGGAACGCGGCGTACTCGGTACGCGAGTGACTGAGTACGCAGACCGATCGAAGATCGGCCAGCGCAGCGTCCACATGCCACGTGTCATGTGCGGATGCGGATGATGCGTACCAGGAAGGCTACGCCGAGGCCGTAGACCAGCAGCGCCAGGGCCGTGCGCACCAAGCGGATCACCCATTCGCTGTCCGTTCCGGACACGACCCCCGCGAACGGTGAGGTCAGGGCGTTCGAAGCTTCGTCGAGTGTCCTGTGCAAGGAACTCTCCTTGGCCGTAGTCGACGAGCTTGATTCGCTGGGCTGGCTCGTGTTGCCGGTCAGCGCGTTCTGCTGATGGGTCGAAGCCGAGCCGGTCCTGTCGACCACGAACACCACGAACGAGGCGATCACGATCAGGCACACGATCCGGCTTGCCAACAGCACCAGACCGGCAAGCGAAGAGGACGGGTTCGAGGCCATCCGGCTAGATTAGACCGGCCCATGGACGCGCTCAACGAACGTACGAACGCTTCCGAGCTGGCCCGCGCCCAACTTGTCGGGCTGCTGCGCGAGCACGCGCTCGTGCTCGGCGAAGTCACCCTGACCAGCGGCCAGACAGTCCAGTACTACGTCGACGCCAAGCGCGCGATCCTCTTGCCGGAGGCCTTCACCGCGCTCGGCCTGCTGGTCGCCGAGAAGGCCCGTGCCTGCGGCGCCAACGCCGTCGGCGGCGTGCCGGTCAGCGCGATCCCCGTCGCCTGCGCCGCCCTCGCCGCGCCCGAGCCGCCCGCCAAGATGTTCATCGTCAGGGCCGCTCGCAAGGAACACGGCCTGCAACGCTGGATCGAGGGGCCGCTGCCCGAGCCCGGCGACCGCTGTCTGATCGTCGAGGACGTGGTCACGACCGGCGGCTCCACGATCGAAGCGATCGAGCGTCTACGCTCCGAGGGCCTGGCGGTCGCCGGCGTTCTCAGCGTCCTCGACCGCCTGGCCGGCGGCGCCGAGGCGATCCAGGCAGCCCTCGGCGACGACGGGCCCTATCTGACGCTCTCCACGATCGACGACGTCTATCCCGACCGTCCCGATCGCGGCTGAGGCCGGAGGCGGAGCGATCGTCAGGCCGGCCACGCGCGAGGACGTGCCCGTGCTGCTCGAGCTGTTCGCCGAGCTGGCCGATTACGAGCGCCTCACTCACGAGCTGCACGCCAGCGCCGAGGACCTGGCCTCGGCGCTGTTCGGCGAGCGGCCTGCCGCGGAGGCCTTTCTCGCCGAACGGCCCGGCGACGGCGCCGTGCTCGGCTACGCCCTCTTCTATCCGACGTTCTCGAGCTTCCTCGCCAAGCCCGGCATCTGGCTCGAGGATCTCTTTGTGAGGGCCGACTCCCGCGGCCTCGGTGTCGGGCGGTCACTGCTCGCCGCGGTCGCTTCCCGAACCATCGACCTTGGCGGCGAGCGCCTCGAATGGGCCGCCCTTGACTGGAACGAGCTCGCGCTCGGGTTCTATCGCGGCATTGGTGCCGAGACCACGCCCGAGTGGATCACCCACCGCTTGGCTGGGCCTTCGCTGGCGAGCGTGGCGGACCAAGCTTGACGGCGCCGCGTCGGTGGTCGAGGCTCCCGAAGCGGCGCCGACGCCGCTGGGCGGCGGGGGATGAGCCGCCGCCGCCGCCGATGTCCGCCAGGAGCGAGACCGACGTGACCACGAACGAGGCTCGCCCGGATCGACGGTAGCCTTGCGGATGCCCGTCGCCGCGTTTCGCCCGCAAGGCGCCGCTCGGAGGCGATGTGCGAGCCCTCGTAGTCCAATGGATAAGACGACCGCCTCCTAAGCGGTAGATCCAGGTTCGACTCCTGGCGGGGGCATCTCCTCGGAAGTCCAACAAACAAGCGAGATTCAGGACACGCCGCCCGCTCGTCGCAAGACCGCCTCCACCCGCCGTAGCCTCGCTGCTGCCCGTTGCTGCCCATTGAACGGGTGCCTATTGGTGCTGTCAGGACGGCACGAGCACGCCCAACGGCACGCCGTGCCGAGGGCAATCGAACGCGCACGGACTGCTCAGGTTAGGGTCGTTGCTTCGTTGTGCTGCGTCTACCGCGAAGCGTGCGTGGTAGGCCGCCCGACCGGCTCGAAGTCCCCGTGGAGCACGTCAGGGTCGAGGTCGTAGCCGTTGGGCCATACGACGGTGCCGAGTTCGGGATCGACGCGCACCTGGCGGAAGTAGTCGGGGTCTCGCAGTGGTTCTGCCATCTGACCCCACAGGTCATCCGAGAGGTCGACCTCACGGACCAGGTCGTCGGTAAAGGTCAGCCGCAGCCGCCAGCCCTCCAACGGCTCGACGGCAACAACGCGGGGAAGGGTATGAATGTCGCTCATGGCAATGGATCAATGCTAGCGAGCGGAGTACGCGCCCGAGCAGACTCCCAGTTGGCCTGAAGCTCCTCCCGATGCAGGCCAGCCCACTCGCGCACAAGCCGCACGGCGCGAGTTGGCAGCCGGCCCGCGATGGGCTCGCCCGTGGCGATGGCGATCTTTGCCTCGTACTCGCCATAGCGAGCATGGAAGTGCGGCGGCGCATGATCGTTGCCGTACATCATCACCACGATCCCGTAGAAGGCGCTGATCCGCGGCACGGGTCTACCTATGGGCCGGCTCGGACCGCGGCGGCGCTTGTCGATGGTTACCTGTCAGGTGGCTGGCCTGTGGCATCAGGGAATCTTTCTGTCTGCACTATGCCAGAGGGTGAGGATGCACAACGAACGCATGGTTCGTGGACGGGCAACAGCGGCGCCGTGGACGGTGGCCGGCGGCTATCGGGTTGATCGACGACTCGGGTGGTCAGCCTCTGGCAGTCTGCTTTCGATGGCGCAGCGCACGCTCCAGCTTGCCGAGTTGCGCTGAGATCTCCCGCACCTGCTGTGATCCTTGCGCAAGATTCAGATATTTGCGCCAATCCAAGAGCTGGTACTCAGTTTGCAGTGGCGACGGCCACGCCGCTGGGCCTATGCGTATCCCGCTGACCCAATTAAGCCGCTGCACGACCTTGCCTTGCACGCCGACTCCGCGGCCGGCACGATCGTCTGGTCCAACCACACCGACATCGCCCCGGAGACGGTTCGCAGTTGCACCCTGACTTGCGCCAGCATGTGACCGATGCCCTCGACTCCCGAAGCCCTAACCCGCGAGCTGGGCCGACTGATCGGCCCCGAGCACGTGCTGGCAGGCGGCACGGCCGCGGCCCCTTACGACCAGGACGCCTCGAACCGGCCCGAGCTGAAGGGCCACGCGGACGCGGTCGTCCTGCCCGGCAGCGCCGAGGAGGCGGCTGCGGTGGTGCGTTGGTGTTATGCGAACGACGTGCCGATCGTGCCGCGCGGGGGCGGCACCGGCCTGACCGGGGGCGCGGTACCGACCGAGGGCGGCGTGGTCTGCTCGCTGGAGCGCCTGCGCCGGGTCCGGGTCCTGGAGCCCGGGCTGTGGCGGTTGGAGGCCGAGGCGGGCGTCGCCACGGCGCACATCCACAGGTTGGCGATCGAGAACGGCCTGATGTTCGCGCCGGATCCGGGCGCCTCAGAGCAGTCGCAGATCGGCGGCAACGTCGCGACCAACGCCGGCGGCCCGCACGCCCTGAAGTACGGAGTCACGGGCGCTTGGGTAGCCGGCCTGGAGGCGGTGCTCGCGCCGGGCGAGATCGTGCGCTTGGGCGGCTGGCCTCGCAAGGACGTCGCCGGCTATGACCTGCTCAGCCTCCTGATCGGCTCCGAGGGCACGCTCGGCGTGATCACCTCCGTGCTCCTGCGTCTCTTGCCGGCGCCCGAGACCACCCTCGCGCTTGTCGCGTTCGCGCCGACACGCGCGCGCGCGTGCGCTGCGCTTTTGGAAATACCAGCGGCCGGCATCCAGGCCTCGGCACTCGACTTCGCCGACGCCGACACGCTCCAGATCGTCGGCGCCGGCTATCCCGGTCAGGTCCCGCCAGGCGCCGGCTTCGCGCTGCTGATCGAGCTCGACGGCGCCCACTCCCAGGTCCAGG
>DATJWI010000027.1:0-2136 GCA_035501375.1 Solirubrobacteraceae bacterium | reverse complement strand
GAGCGTCAGATGGATGAACATGCACCGTCGCCGCCCGACATCCACCGGGAACTGCCTGATCGCCTCCAGGAACGGCAGCGACTCGATGTCCCCGACCGTGCCGCCGATCTCGGTGATCACGAAGTCGACATCGCTGGACTCGGCGATCAAAGCGATCCGCTGCTTGATCTCGTCCGTTATGTGCGGCACCACCTGGACGGTCCCGCCGAGATAGTCCCCGCGACGCTCGCGCCTGATCACGGTGTCATAGACCCCGCCCGCGGTCACGTTCGACGCCCTGCTCGTGTTGGCGTCCGTGAAGCGCTCGTAATGACCCAGATCCAGATCGGTCTCGGCGCCGTCCTCGGTCACGAACACCTCGCCGTGCTGGTACGGCGACATCGTGCCGGGGTCGACGTTGATGTACGGGTCGAGCTTCTGCATCGCCACGTTCAGCTCCCTGGCCACCAACATGCGGCCGATCGAGGCCGCCGCGATCCCCTTGCCAAGCGAGGACACAACACCGCCGGTAACGAAGATGAACCGGGTCTTGGACGGAATGTCAGCGTGGCGGTCGGTGCTGTGCAAGGTCATTCGCAGACGATCATGCTGGTCTGCCCCAGGAGTCTAGCCCGCGCAGCAGCGGCACCTTTTCGATGAGCCCAGAGATCGAGAAGAGCTCGCCGTATAGGTTCAGCGCGACGAGTACCCCGAGCGCGATCAGCTGGTCCGTCTGGCCAAGGCTCAGTACGAGCCACAGGCCGGCAAGCGCACCCAACAGGTTCGAGCCGGTGTCGCCAAGCAGCGCCCGCTCGCGCAGATCGAACCAGCCCGCCGCGAGCGCCGGCCCGACGAACAGGCCGAGCGTCCAGAACGTCTTCGTGTCGCCCGTGCCGATCGTGACGCCGGCGCCGAGCACGACGAGCGCCTTGATCGCACGGCCGGGCCTGAGATCGAGCAGGTTCAGGGCATTGGTCGCCAGCACGAGCACAGCCACGGCCAGCAGCCAGCGCCCAACGGCAAGGCCGAGCGAACCCATGGCCAGCAATGCCAGTCCGAGGGAGCCACCGGCCTTCAGCGCGCCGGTAGACAGCTCACCGTCGAGCGTTGCGCGCGCGTGGCCGCGCCATCCACGCGGGTTGCTCGCGCCCGGACGATCGCCGAACACATCGTCGATCAGGCCTAGACAGGCGACGCCGAGCGCGTACACCGCGACGGGGACCCAAACCTCGGAGTAGAGGATCGCCGTGTGGCCGATCCGTTCGATCAAGAGGACCGGCACGAGCGCGAGCGTCGCGGCTACGACGATCAGGACGCCGAACGGCCACGGCAATGCGCGCGCGCGGTAGTTCGGCCGCGTGTGCCCGCCGTCGCGCAGGACGCGCAACGCGGGCTGCGCGAGGATGACAGCTAGGGCAATGGCGATTGCGAACGGCAGGGCGCGCATCCAGGTGAAGCTACGGGACAGCGCTCGGCAGCAGCGAGTCGGCGGTCGGCTTGGCCCCGTAGGCGCCGTGGGCTCCGCCGAGCGCATAGATCAATGCAGCCTGGCCCGCGCGCGCGTCGAGGTCGTCGACCGAGGACAGGTTCTTGCTCTCATACCAAGGCACCTGTGAAGGTTCGGTCTTCGTCAGCTCGACGCCGACGGTCGGCACGCCGACGGCGGCGATCCCGTTCAGCAGGCCGGTCGCGAACGCGGCGCTCGCTTCGCTCTGTTCGGCGTTCATGCCGCCCGGTTCGGCCCTCATCACGACGAGCCCGTCCAAACGCGAGAGCTGGCCGTCGAACGCGCTCAGCAGGCTCGCGCGCACCCTGCTGAGCAGCTCCTTCGAGACCAGCGGGCTACCGCTGACCAGCTGGCGGCCGGCCAGTTCGCCGAAGCGCTCGACGAGCGCCGGCTGCCCGGCCAGCCTCGCGTAGCGGGTCCCGGCCGCTTCCTGATCGACGCCCTTCAGGTCGAGCGGCTCGCGCACCGCCGCGACCGCCGTCAGGCTCCCGCCGGCCTGAGCGAGCGCGGTCCTCACGAGACCGTTCACTTCGTTGGAGGAGCTCCCGAGGAACACCAGGCCGATGTCGTGTCCTTTGAGCAGGCCGTGGACCGCCAGCGGATAAAGGCCGTTGGAGAGCGCTTCCTGCTCGGCCAGCTGGTTCTGCAGC